>JBGSIK010000312.1:0-3930 GCA_041742575.1 Candidatus Krumholzibacteriia bacterium | reverse complement strand
AATTGTCGCAATAAATCCAAGAAACCGAAAGCATACCGCCCCCCCGAGGGTTTTTTTGCGCTTGACGGTCGCGCGCCTAAGTGTTATATATTTAAGACTTTTTCCGAAACCGGTGGTTTAAAATATGAAGACGCATACAGTCAAAGCAGGCGATATTCAGGAACGGTGGTACGTGTTCGACGCGGCGGACAAGCCGCTGGGGCGGCTCGCCAGCGCGATCGCGAGCGTGTTGCGCGGCAAGCATCGGCCGGAATTCTCGCCGCACTTGTCGCTCGGTGATCACGTCATCGTGGTGAACGCAGAGAAAGTGTATCTGAGCGGGAACAAGCGGCAGCAGAAAGTCTACTATCACTGGTCCGGGTATCCGAGCGGTTTGAGGATCCGAACGATGGAAGAGGTCATGGCGAAGGACCCCACGCGGGTCGTGCGACACGCGGTCCACGGAATGATCCCGCACAGCATCTTGGGCCGGAGGATGATGAAGAAACTCAAGATCTACGCCGGCCCGGTGCATCCGCATTCGGCCCAGAAGCCGGTGGAATACCAAATCTCGTAATCGTCCCTTATCGCGAAATACCAAAAAGGTGTGGGAACATGGCAAGTGAACTGATCGGTGCGGTGGGAAGGCGCAAAGAAGCCGTCGCCCGCGTGTACATCAAACCGGGCAGCGGAAAGACCACGATCAACGGCCGTGACGTGGCCGCGTATCTCGGCCGCGACACGCTGGTGAGCCAGGTGAAGCAGCCTCTCGAAATCACTTCGACCCTCGACAAACTCGACGTTCAAGCGACCGTGGCCGGCGGCGGTATCGCGGGACAGGCCGGCGCCTTGCGGCTCGGCATCGCGCGCGCGCTCGTGAAGATGGATAGTGGGCTGCGCGACGCGCTGAAGTCCAAGGGCATGCTCACACGGGACCCGCGCATGAAAGAGCGCAAGAAATACGGCCTGGCCGGAGCCCGCAAACGGTTCCAGTTCTCGAAGCGCTGATCCGGTTTTTCGCGTCGGCAGTGTGCTGCCGGCGCCACAATACACACACTGCAATTACGCAGCCGCCCGTGGTCCTCGGGATTCACCGGGGTGGGTGGACGCGGCAGTGGAGGCCCAACCACGAGGAGGAACAGAATGGGCGAGCTCACCCTCAAGGAGCTGCTGGAAGCCGGGGTTCATTTTGGCCACCAGACCAAGCGGTGGAATCCCAAAATGAAGCCCTTTATTTTTATGGAGAAAAACGGCATCCACATCATCGACCTGCAAAAGACGCTCGAGACCGCGTTGCAGGCCCGCGAGGCGGTCCGCAGGACGGTGGAGGCCGGCCGCAACGTTCTCTTCGTGGGCACCAAGCCGCAGGCGAAGAACGCGGTCCACGAGGAAGCCACGCGGTGCGGGATGCCCTACGTCACCGAACGATGGCTGGGTGGGATGCTCACCAACTTCAACACCATCCGCCGGAGCCTCAACAAGCTCGAAGATCTGGAGCAAATCGAGAAGGACGGGCGCATACAGCAGTTCTCAAAGAAGGAAGCGCTGAGGATCGGTAAAGAGAGAGAGAAACTGCTCAAGTCGCTCGCGGGTGTGCGGGCGATGACGGAACTCCCCGGGTTGGTGTTCATCATCGACACCAAAAAGGAGATAAACGCCGTCCACGAGGCGCGGAAGCTCAAGATCCCGATCGTGGGGCTGATCGACACCAACGCGGATCCCACCGAGGTGGACTACCCGATTCCGTCCAACGACGACGCCATGCGGGCGATCGGCCTGTTCTGCAAGATGGTGGCGGACGCGTGCTTGGGCGGGAAAGCCAGGTTCCTGGAAGGACGAGAGCTGGCGGCCAAGGTAGTCGAGAGCCCGGGCGGGGGCGGGGGCGCCCACTCCCGGGAAGCGGGCAAGGAAAACGCGGCGTAACCGGCCGCTCCCCGACTAGATTCATAATTAGAAAAACACTCTCAACCGGCAACGGACAACCCCGCGGAGAACCGGGGTACACGGAGGAATGTATGGAGATCACGGCGGCGATGGTGAAAGAACTGCGCGAGCGGACGGGTGCGGGCATGATGGATTGCAAGCGGGCGCTCGCTGACAGCGTGGGGGACTTCGAAAAAGCGATCGAGTACCTGCGCGTGAAGGGCCTGTCGAAAGCCGCCAAGAGGGCGGGGCGCAAGACCGCGGAAGGGTTGATCATCTCGTACATCCATCCGGGCAACCGAATCGGAGTGCTGCTCGAAATCAACTGCGAGACCGATTTCGTGGCCCGCACGGAACAGTTCCAGCAGTTCGCGCGCAACGTGGCGATGCAGATCGCGGCGGCCTCGCCGCTCGGCGTGTCCAGAGAGGACATACCGGCCGAGGTCGTGGAGAAGGAACGTGAGGTGTTTCGCAACCAGGCGCGCGAGGAGAAGAAGCCGGAGAACATCATCGAAAAAGTAGTCGACGGGCGGATCGAGAAGTTCTACGCTGAAACCGCGCTCCTCGACCAGCTCTACGTGAAGGACAACGAGAAGAAGGTCGGGGACCTCTTGAAGGAGACGATCGCGATTTTGGGCGAGAACATTCGCATCGCGCGCTTCGCCAGGTTCCAACTGGGACAATGAGGAGGTAAACTCTGGCCGGTTTGCGGTTTCAACGAATCCTGCTCAAATTCAGCGGAGAGATACTGAGCACCCGCGGGGGTGGGGGAATCGACTTCGAGAAGCTGAAAGGATTCTCCCGGCAGATTGCCGACGTCAAGGCCCTCGGCACCGAAATCGGTTTGGTGATCGGAGGCGGGAACATCCTCCGGGGCAGCAGCACCGTCGAGAGCGGGATGGATCGTGTGAGCGCGGACCAGATGGGAATGCTGGCGACGGTAATCAACGCGCTCGCATTCCAGAACGCACTGGAACAGGTCGGCGTCGACACGAGGGTCCTCACCGCCGTCCGCATGGAGCAGCTTGCGGAGCCCTATATTCGCCGCCGCGCGGTCCGGCACCTGGAGAAGGGAAGGATCGTGATTCTGGCGGGCGGCACCGGCAATCCGTACTTCACCACCGACACCGCGGCCGCGCTCCGCGCGATCGAGATCAAGGCGGACGTGCTGATGAAGGGAACGAAGGTGGACGGTGTTTATGACGGCGACCCGATGAAGGAGCCCGGCGCAAAGCGATTCGACTCCTTGAACTATGCGGATGTCATCAGCAAGGGCCTTCGCGTGATGGACGCGACGGCCGTTTTGTTGTGTATGGAGAATCATGTCCCGATCGTCGTTTTCGATCTGACGAAGGAGGGCAATCTGGAGAGGGTGGTGCGGGGTGAAGACGTGGGGACGATCGTGTCCTGAAAAAGGAGGCGGCCATGCTCAAGGAAGTGGTCAAGAAAACAGAAGAAACCATGAAGCACTCGATCGAGCACCTCCAGCAGGAGCTGGGCGGGATAAGAACGGGAAAGGCCAACCCGGCACTCCTGGATTCCATCAAAATAAACTACTTCGGCCAGCAGGTGCCTTTGAAGCAGGTGGCCAGCATCGCGGCTCCGGACGCCCGCCTGATCACGGTGCAACCGTGGGACCGCAGCATCATCGGTGAAATCGAGAAGGCCATTTTGGCGTCCGAGCTGGGCCTGAACCCGCAAAGCGACAGCACCCTCATACGCCTGCCCATCCCCCAGCTCACCGAGGATCGTCGCCGTGACTTGGCGAAAGTGGTGAAGAGACTCGGTGAGGACACCAAAGTCACAATACGGAACATCCGGCGGGACGCGAACGAACGCATCAGGAAGCTCGAAAAAGAGCACGAGATCGGCGAGGATGCCATGCGCGCCAATCAAGAAGAGATTCAGAAGCTCACCGATCGATACATCGTGAGGGTGGACGAAGTCGTGAGCGTCAAAGAAAAGGAGATCATGGAACTGTAGTCTTCCGGCTTCAATGGGTCAAGGACGCGCGGCGGATGCGGGCCG
>JBGSIK010000311.1:0-2553 GCA_041742575.1 Candidatus Krumholzibacteriia bacterium | reverse complement strand
GGGCCTCCCCGTTTTATTTTGAAGAGGAAGAAGACGAAGAGCACGAGGCAGAAAACGAAAATCCGAACGTCGCGGAGGTAGAACGGGAGCTCCGCCCCCTCCTCCGCGCCTCCGAGTACGAGCTGCACCAGAGCCACGGCGTTGAAGAGTGCGTGCGCCATGATCGAGTACGACAGATTTCCGGTCGCGTAGAAGACGTAACCGAGAAACACCCCGAAGAAGCTGATGCTCACCAAGAGGTGCGCGTTCAGATGAACTGCTCCGAAGATCAAACCCGAAAGCAGGAATCCGATCACCGGCCCCATGTTGCGCGTGAATATCTGCTGGATCATGCCCCGGAACACGAATTCCTCGGCAATCGGCACCATCACGCACAAACCGACGAATGAGAGCGCGAACGTCCATGCGCCCGACGGTTTGAGCTCGTTGATGCTCTCGATGTACTCCTCGGGCACCGGGCTGAACTGCTGTCCGATGACATAGATCTGGTCGGCGACCACTACCGACATGAGTGTGGCCAGCGTCACGAATACGAACTGTGGCGCGCGGGGGAGACCGAGGTGGAGCTGTTTGGCGAAGCCCGGGCCGATCCGGCGCAGGAGCGCGAAGATGGGGAGAATGATCGCAACCAGAGAGGACGCGGTGATCCCGATCCGGTACTGTCCTATGAAAGCGAACAGCTCCTGCAGGTACATGCTGCACAGCACGCAGCTCGCGCAGAAAAACAACAGGAAGTAGTTGTTCACCGCCGTGAACACGTCCTGCGACCGGAGTTCGATGTTGCTTTCGGGTTTCTCTTCCATTACACTTGAGTTCCTCCAAGGAGTTCCCCGATCCGGGAGGGTGCTCCGCGTGCCGCATCCACGGCGATTTCAATCATAACGCAGAAGCGGTCGTTCGCCAAACTGGTTGTGAACCATGATCAAGGCCGTCATTTTCGATCTGGACAACACGCTCACCGACTTCGTGCGCATGAAGGAGAACGCCGTGGTGGCGGCGGTGGATGCCATGGTGGACGCAGGGCTCCGTTTCCCGCCGGAGAAAATCAAACAGAAGATCATGGAGGTATACGAGGCCAAGGGCATCGAGTTTCAGAACGTGTTCGACGTGGCGATCAAGGAGCTCCTGGGCGAGGTGGATTTCAAAGCGCTCGCCGCGGGTATCGTCGCCTACCGGCGAGCGCGCGAGGCCTCGCTTGTGCTCTACCCGCACGTCAGGGTGACTCTGATCGATCTCATGAAGCGGGGCATCCGATTGGCTGTGGTCTCCGACGCCCCTCGCCAGGAGGCGTGGTTGCGCCTGTGTTATCTGCAGCTCCATCACATATTTGACTTCGTATCCACCTTCGAGGACACGGGCGAGCGAAAACCGAGCCCGGTTCCGTTCCAGCGAGCGCTGGATTATTTCGGCGTCGAGCCGGACGAGGCGGTCATGGTAGGCGACTGGCCCGAGCGAGACATCACGGGGGCCGCGAAGCTGGGTCTCAAGACGGTTTTCGCGCGGTACGGAAACACGTTCGGTACGGTGGAAAGCGGCGCCCACTACGATATCGACGATATCTACGACCTGGTGGACATCGTCGACCAACTGAATCGCAAGAAATAGGAGGGAACCGTGTCGGTCCGTTCCTGGTCCTCGGAAGCTTCCGATGAGGCGGGGAGAGTGCAGGTGCGGCGACGTGCCCTCTCGGCGCGCGCCGTCGATCATGAGGCGCACATGCTGCACGTTCTCACCAACGAGCAGATGCAGGGAGTCGACCGGGAGACCATCGACACCATCTGTCCCGGCCTCGAGCTCATGGAACGCGCGGGCCGAAACGTGGCCGCGTTCATCCGCCACACGTTCGAGCCCGAAGCGAGGAAGGCCGTGGTCTTCACCGGCCCGGGAAACAACGGAGGCGACGGGCTGGTGATCGCCCGCCATCTGTGCGAAGCCGGCTGGCGGTGCTCGGTTCACCTTTTGAATTCGCCCGACAAGTTCACACCGGACGCCGCCAAGAACTACCAGCGGTTCAAGAAAGTCCTCGAAGATAACCGGGATGCGAGGGAGTTCGACGCCAACCGGCCGGACTGGCCCGAGCGCGCCGCGGAGGATGTCAGCGATGCCGATGTTCTCGTGGACGCGATCTTCGGCACCGGGATCACCGGCGCACCGCGGGGGCGCGCGCTGGAGATGATCGAGTTTGCCAACGGCCTCTCGAAGCCGCTGGTGAGCGTCGATATCCCCTCCGGCGTGAACGGTACCACCGGCGAGACGCCGGGCGAGGCGATCGTCGCTGACTACACCGTCACCATCGGCGCTCCCAAGATGGGGCTCCTATTCCATCCCGGCAGATCGTGCGCGGGTGTGGTCACGGTGGTGGGCATCGGTTTCCCGGACCAGGTCATTCGCAAATATGCCGGCGAGGTTTATCTCCTGGATCGGATCGAGGCCGCTTGCCGGCTGCCGTTCCGATCTCCGGACGCGCACAAATTCGCCGCCGGTGCGTTGCTCATGATTGCCGGCAGCGACCAGTACCGGGGCGCCGCCATGCTGGCCGGAGAGGGCGCGCTC
>JBGSIK010000310.1:0-3735 GCA_041742575.1 Candidatus Krumholzibacteriia bacterium | reverse complement strand
CGACGAGAATACGGTCTATCTGCGCGCGAACGACGTCGCCAAGCTGTTCAAGGCCACGCAGTTCTGGAATGCCACCAGCCGCAAAGTGGTCCTCGGCGTGGGAAGCACGCGGTTCATCCTCACCGTGGACACGCGGGTCGTCGTCATCGACGGCGAGCCCGTGATGCTGCGTTCTCCGGTGCGCTACGAAGCCGGGTTCGTCATGGTCCCGCTCGAATTCATCCTCGAGGTTGCCTCGCACTACACGCCCCGGTCTTTCGAGTGGGATTCGGCGGCGCGAACGTTGAGCGTGCGCGGGCTGGGCTACAACGTGGAGAAGATCGCGTACTCCAGCGCGGGGGACCGCACCACGGTGACGATCACCCTCGCGGAGCCGCTGCTCTATCACATGGATACCAGCACGCCCGGCCTGGTGCGGCTCAAGCTCTACGGCGGTCGTATGGACGCGCGGCGGTTCACGGATCAGGAGGCGCACGGGCTCATCGACGAAGTGCGCGCGGAGCAGTCAGAGCGGGATGCTTTCGTGTATTTCGCCATCCAGCGCAATACCAATCGTGTGCAGGTGGGACGGGAGGAGAATCCGCCGCGGGTCGTCCTCGTTCTCGAGAAGGGCGAGTTGCCCGAGATCCCGGCCTCCGAATTCGAGGCGCGGCAGCTGGTGGAGATCGTGGACGAAAGCACGGCCGAGCGGCGGTCGATAGAGATCAAAACGGTTGTGATCGACCCGGGTCACGGGGGAAAAGACTTCGGCAAGGTCGGTAAAAGCGGCCTGCTGGAGAAGGACGCGAACCTCATGCTGGCCAGGGCCGTCCGGGACCGAATCCAGGAAGAGCTGGGCCTCACCGTCGTCCTGACCCGTGAGGACGATCGATTGCTCTCGCTCACGGAACGGACGGAGATCGCCAACGCGGCGGGCGGCAACCTCTTTCTCAGCATCCACTGCAACAGCTGGTTCAGCGAGCAGACCGGAGGGTTCGAATCGTACTTTCTCTCGCCTGCCCGGAGCGAATCGGAGCGCGCGCTGGCGCAGTACGAGAACACGTCCGGCGAACAGGGAGGGAAGGATTCTCCCGACGGTGATATCGACTTCATCATCTGGGACCTGGTGCAGAACGAGTTCATAAATGAGAGCAGCACGTTTGCCGAGTTCATTCAGAAAGCGATGAGCGAGCGCCTGCCCGTGCGGAGCCGGGGTGTCAAGCAGGCAAACTTCGTGGTGTTGCAGGGGGCGAAGATGCCGGCCATTCTCGTCGAGACCGCTTTTCTTTCCAATCCGCGCGAGGAGGCCATGCTCAACGACGCCGACTTTCGCCGCAAGGTCGCTGAGGGCGTCGTCGAAGCCATCCAGGGCATGCAGGACCGGTACCGCTGACGAACGCGCACGAACATGCAAAACGAAGATCTGCACGACGAGGAGAAAAACGCCACCTCCGGCAGTGCGCTCAAGGGGCGCCATCTGATCATCATTGCCATAGCGGCCGTGGTCGTCGGGACGGCTCTCTATTTGTGGAATCAATCCCGCCGGGCCGCCAAGACTGAGCAGCCGGGGGCAGGTATGGTCGCGCCTGTGCCGGAGGGCAGCCGTACGGTGACGCTGTACTTCGGCGACGTGGCCGATGAGGGGTTGGTGAGCGAGACCCGGCAGGTGGCGATCGGTCGCGGGTTCGTCGAGCAGATCCAGCAAGTGGTGGGGGCGCTCATCGCGGGCCCGGAACGCAAGGCCGTGAACACCATCCCCGAAGGCACCAAGCTCTTGAATGTGTTTTACGACGCGGACGAGTCGATACTTTACCTCGACTTCAGCGCCGAGTTCGTCGCCGGTCACCCGGGTGGGAGCGCAGCCGAATACTTCACCGTTTCCGCGATCATCAAGACCGTGTCCGAGAATTTCCCGGAGGTACGGGCGGTGCAGATACTGGTGGAAGGGTCACAGGTGAGCTCGATCGCCGGGCACGTCGACGCCTACCGGCCGCTGTTCGTCCGCGACTGGAGGTGAGGGCCGGATGGAGGATGGTCCGATCGGCGTTTTTGACTCCGGGATCGGGGGACTCACCGTGCTCAGGGAGCTCATCAACCACCTCCCCGGTGAATCCTTCGTTTACTTCGGCGACACCGCGCGTGTGCCCTACGGGACCAAGAGCGCAGAGACCGTGCAGCGGTTCTCGCGGGAAAACGTCCGCCTCCTTCTCGAACGCGGTGTGAAGAGTGTCGTGGTGGCGTGCAACACCGCCTCGTCGGCCGCGCTCCCCATGCTGCAGAAGGAGTTCTCGGTGCCGGTCGTGGGCGTGATCGAGCCCGGCGTGCGTGCGGCGGTCAAGGCCAGCGCGACGGGCCGGATCGGCGTCATCGGTACCGCGGGCACTATTCGCTCGGGCGCCTACCAGGAGGGTATCAAGCGATTGCGGCCGGAGGCGGACGTGATCGCGCAGTCCTGTCCGCTGTTCGTTCCCCTCGTCGAGGAAGGCTGGATCGATCACGAGGTGACCGAGCTCGTCGCCAGCGAGTACCTGCGCGAGTTCGCGCAGCGCGACATCGACACGCTCGTGCTGGGTTGCACGCATTACCCCTTGCTCAAACCCGTGATCGCGCGGGTCATGGGGCCGATGGTGAAGCTGGTGGACTCCGCCGTGGAGACGGCGCGCGAGATGGTGCGTGTCATCGCTCGCGAAAACTTGAGCGGTTGGACGGGCAGAGGGCGGTTCTCGGTCATGCTGAGCGATACATCGCCCTCGTTCGAGGAGATCGCGCGGCGATTCCTGGGGCGGGACATTCCGGCGGTCGAACTCGTGAACCGCTGAGGCGCGGCAGGCGGGCGCGGTGTTCTTGTCATTATCCGGAGAGGAAACATTGGACTCATGAGGAGTGACGGCAGGCGAAATGACGAAATGCGGCCGATCCGCATCCAGCGCGGGTACCTTCGGAACGCGGAAGGATCGGCGTTGATCGACGTGGGAGGGACGCGGGTGGTGTGTTCGGCCACCCTGGAGGCGGGTGTTCCCAAATTCCTATCGGGGGGCGGATCGGGCTGGATCACCGCGGAGTACGGCATGCTGCCGCGCTCTTCCAAGCAACGGATCGTGCGCGAAGCCGCGCGCGGCCGGACCGGACGCACGTACGAGATCCAAAGATTGATCGGCCGGAGCTTCCGCGCCGCGGTCCAGCTCGAGATGCTGGGTGAGATCACGATCATCGTCGATTGCGACGTGATCGAAGCGGACGGCGGGACGCGCACCGCATCCATCACCGGTGGTTGCGTGGCCGTGTACGACGCTATCGCCTCGCTCAAGCTGCTCCAGAACCCGATGAACTTTCTGGTATCCGCGGTGAGCGTGGGGTTGGTGGACGGAGCGCCCATGCTCGATTTGAACTACGAGGAAGACTCGAACGCGCAGGTCGATTTCAATCTGGTGACGGCGGAGAGCGGAGCGTACATCGAGGTGCAGGGGACGGCGGAGAAGTACCCGTTCACGCCGGAGCAGTTGCAACAGATGCTCGATCTCGGCCGCGAGGGATGCAACCGGCTCTTCGAGGCGCAGCGGGAAGCCCTCGGCATCCGATGAAGATCGTGCTGGCGACGCACAATCGGGACAAGGTGAGCGAGATCCGTCACATACTGAGGGATCTCGATGTGACGCTCCTCACCGTGGACGATTTCCCTGGAATACCGGAACCGGAAGAAGAAGGCGCCACTCTCGAGGAGAACGCGCTCGCCAAGGCGCGCGAGATCCGGGACGA
>JBGSIK010000309.1:0-4256 GCA_041742575.1 Candidatus Krumholzibacteriia bacterium | reverse complement strand
TCGTTCTTCGCCAGCTCCGGTATATCCGCGCCGGCCACGAAGGACTTCTCGCCCGCGCCGGTGATGATGAGGGCGCCAACATCCTGGTCGCACCCGGCATCCTCGAAAACGTGGTCCAATTCGCTCACCGTTCGGGCCGAGAGCGCGTTCAACACCGCTTCGCGATTGATGGTGATGGTGGCAATGCGATCCGATTTTTCATAGAGCAGGTGTTCGAGTTCCAACCTCAATCCTCCTTGCCAAACGGACTTGTATGTGGGCGTGTTCGGCCCCGTCTTCAGCGCGCCCGGAGGCCGGCGGGAAGCAGTTTTCCGATCGACGGGCAGCACCCGCGCTCGCCGGGGTATCTGGGAATGTGGCCAAAGCTGCCTGGAGCCGACGGTTTTGCCGTTTCGGGCGCCAACCCCACAGCCTTCCGAAGCCTCCGAGGAAGAGCCGGAGGACCTGGTCCCCACGAGGACGTTTCTCATCAAACCATTTTGATTTCAATCAGTTGGCCGAATAGAGCCTAACGTATGGGATTGTTAGCGTCAACCAAAAATTCGGGACTTAAAGGGAATTGGGAGCGCAACTTGCATCGATTTTCAGCCGGCCCATGTGGCTTTCGCCGGCTTTCGCCGGCTTTTCGCGGAACCGGCCGCGCCAGCTGACATCGGAAATCGACCATCGACCGGCTATCGGCGCCACCCGCAAGTCGCATTGCGGCCGCCCGGATGGCCAGGAGGTCATGGCGGGATGAGGTTCACAACTTTCTTCTTATCAATACAATTCGCGATTTCCCTCGCGTGTGGTGTTACGCCGGCCGGTGCTGCAGACGCCCCCCAAGGCGGGCACGACGACGGGGTGCTCCGCGTGCTCCAGGAACTCAACGCCATCTACCGCACGCAGGGTGAAGACGGTTCGTTGGAATTCAAGGGCTCGCGGGCGTTTTTCGAGACCTATCCCCTGCTGGCGACATTCGCGCTCGACGCCAATCGAACGCACCCCGACCCGGCCTTTGTCAGTCACTCCGCGGCCGCCGCGGCCCGATACTACGGTTACCTGTTCACACGACGCGACCGCAACGCGAATCTCCTCATCGAGGCGCCGATTGTCGGGCCGGATGGCAAACCGTTCGAGTCGGCCGAGGATCCTGGCTTCAATGCGCTGCTTGCCATCGACATGTTGAGCCTCGCCCGGTTGAACCTCGAATTGCGAAAACCTTTCGAGGCGCTCTACTGGTACGAAGGCGCACGTTCCGTTCAGAGACGCGTCGTGGAGATGTGCTTCGACATCGACGCCAGCTATTTCTTCCCTGTGGACACGCGTTCCGGAAATCAGATTCGAAGCTACTTCGCGCTGTCCGCCCTGCCGCTCGCGTTCGAGGGGCTGGTGGGCGACAACCACGCCGCAGGTCTCATCAATCACTACCTGCTGAAGTCCCACATGGTCCTGCCGGAGGCGCCTTGCTCGTTCGTGCTCTCGCCGGACAGTTCGATGGACGTGGGCAACGGACCCGATGCGGGGCGGTTGCTCAAAGCGGCTCTGCTTGCCGCCACACTCGAGGCCCGAGGATTCCCGGCGGAGGCGGAGTCCACCGCCGCCCGGGCGCTGCGTTCTTTCACGGCGGCGGGCACGCCTGTCGGGACTTCCGTGAAACCGCCCGCACAATACGACCGTCTCGTCTCCCTTCTCCGCGAGCGCCAGTACGAAATGCTGCTCGACCGGACCGTGGCCGTCGACATCTTCGCCGCGCTCGTTCGTCTCAAACGGAAGATCGACGACAACGAGATCGTCCGCCTGGAATCGAGCGTCAAAGTGGTCGAGCAGTTCGCACGCGACACCCAGCATGCCCGTCGCACGTCCGGGGCTGCGCCGGAAAAGGCAGACGTCACCCGCGCGGAGACCAGCATCCGGAACGTGTTCTGGACGGCATCGACGACAAGCGAGCAGGTCTCGAAGGGCGGTTTCTTCGATCGCCAGGACAGTTACGCCATGTCGGGGCTCGAACTCGGGCAGGCGACCGTACGCATGCTCGACGACGTCGTGACCTGGCTTCGCGCGGTCGAGAACGACGTCAACGGTGCCGTCGCACGGAGCGCGGGGATCGGGATCAAGGCCACTCTGATGAACGAGCGCACGGTGGCCGGTCAGAAGGTGGAGATCCGCTGGGTGATCGATGCCCGCACCCGCACACCGGTCACGATACGATCCGCACAGGTGATCCGTGGCCAGGAAATCGACACCCTGGTTCGCGCCGGTGACGACTTCGTGGTCGAACCCGGCCGGCCGATATCGTTTTCGGCGTTCTTCACCGCGCGGGACCGGCGAGTCCATACTCTCATCCCGTGGATCTTCAAGTTGACGGTTATGGACGGCTCCGGCCGTAAGATTCAACACAACGCTTTCCGCACTGCGTATATCGAACAGCAGGTGGAGATCGTCGCCGTCTTCCCGGAAGGCAAGGTGCTGCAGGGGTTGTCCGTGCCCATCGAGATCCGCATGGTCAAGAAGACTCCCTCGCCGGTGAAGATCGAAGGCGGCTGGTACAGCCCCTCCGGCCTGCAGCTGAAAGAAGGTCAACGGTTCGATCGCACCATCGAAAACGAACGCGACACTTCCGTCGTCGCCATGAACGTGCTGGTCCCGTCGCCGTGTCGCCCCGGGTCTTTCCCGTTCAAGATGAAGTTCCTGGGAAACGGAAAAGACCTCGGCACGATCTCGTCGAGCTTTTTCAAACCTTACCAGTGGTTGTTCATCGGACCGTTCGAAGGGGAAAAGCACGCGCTCACAACGCCCTACCCGCCGGAGGGGGGCGTGGATCTTCGCAAGGTATACACGGGAGCGAAGGGGCGCATCGCCTGGCAGGTGCTCCCCGATCGAACGAACGCAGATTACGGCGACGTGCTGCTGTGGGAGTTTCTGAATCCAGCCGGCGTCGCTTACCTGTATACCGTGATCGAGAGTTCTCTAGAGAAGTCGTGCCCGCTGTATCTGGCCGCCAACACGCCGGTCGCGGTATTCGTCAACGAGGAGCGCGTGCTCGAGCACGACGAAAACACGCCGCGCGACATGCTGCGAACGACGATTCGCATCCGCGAGGGCCTCAACAACATCCTGCTGAAAGTCGTGGGAGACCAGACCGCCCGCCTGCATTTCAAGCTCGGCGACGACGTCGACCTCGCCTCCGACGAGTTCAACAACAACCTGTGGGAACTCATCGGCGGCTACGCGGAGTTCGAGGAACGCAGCCGGGCCCTGACGGATGACAGCGAAGACGTGCGCAGGCTCGTGACCCTTCGTTATCGTGACTCCGACGCCCACTCCGTGTCCGTGATCGGCACGTTCAACGGATGGTCGCCCGACCACTCGCTGATGCGTAAGGCCGAGGGCGGGGCGTGGGAGATCACATTGTCGCTGCGGCCCGGCAAGCACGCGTACCGCTTCCTCGTCAACAACCGCGAGCAGGTTCTCGACCCCAACAGTCACTATGAGGAGCCGGACGGATACGGCGGCAAGAACTCCGTCATTTTCGTGAGCAGATAGCGCCACGGCGCGCATCCCGCGGCCCATGGCGCCCCCCGTGTATCGACGAATTGCGCCGCCCCCGCAAAAAAACCGGCCCTCCACTGGGAGGGCCGGTTCGTTGTGCGATTCATTGGTCGGCCGGGTTTTACTTGAGAAGGACCATTTTCTTGGTCATGGTCCGGCCTCCGGCCGTGAGCCGGTAGACGTACACGCCCGACCCCACCACCTCTCCCGACGCGTTGGTGCCGTTCCACGCGAAGCGATAGGGACCGGCATCGAACACGCCTTCGGCCAGCCGCGTCACCAGCCTGCCGGTGACGTCGAAGACCTCGAGACGCAACTTCGCCCGCTCCGGCATGTAGAACGCGATCGTGGTGGCGGGATTGAACGGGTTGGGGAAGTTCTGCTCGAGCACGAGCTCTCCGGCCGGCACGGTGGCGCTGCTGCGGTGCAGCTCTCGCACCTTCCCGTCCGCGGTCACCACTTCGAGCCGATAGCCGTACGTGCGACCCGGGATGACGTCGTCATCGATGTACCGATACGTCAGCTCCGATTCCAGCGGCTCGAGCACGTCTGCGACCACGATCCATCGCGGATCGGGGGAAATCGAGCGCGAGAGCCGTATCGTCTCGCTCTCTTCCCTATCGTTCAGGACGTACTCCAGGCGCACCGTTCCATCCACGACATCGATGCGCGCCGACGCCAGCTGTGTGGCCACGATCTGGTTGATGTTGATGGCACTCGACAGC
>JBGSIK010000308.1:0-8841 GCA_041742575.1 Candidatus Krumholzibacteriia bacterium | reverse complement strand
TCATCACGGAGCTCGAGCGTTACGTCGGCGGCCAGGAGCCGCCCAGCGTGATTTCCCAGAAGGTCGGGAAGTACCTGGAGGACATGAAGAGCAAGAAGCAGATCATGGGCTGGAAGATCGTGGCGTGCGAGAAGAGCGAGACGGGCAAGTACAAGGTGAAGGTCGCCGTCAAGTGGTCGGCTGCCGCCGAGGAGTTCGAGATCGACGCGGAGAGCCGAGAGCAGGTCGAGGAGTAAAGTTGCGCCGGAAGGCGGAAAAGCGTTCCGGCTGATCTGACAAGGAGGGTTATCGCATGTACATGACGTTTGAGTGGAAGGCAGGTAAAGACGTATTCCGGGTGCTGAACTACAATTTGAGCTTCTACAGCGAAGCGGGGGAGACCAAGCTCACCAACTGCCAACCGGGTGTTCTCAACCTGTTGATCGAGATCCCGCGCGTGGCCGACCCGGCGAAGGATTTCTTCGACTTTGCGATCACGCAGCATGACAAGTCGGCCGAAAAGGGCTCGGGCAAGATCACGGTGTTCGAGGGAGAGAAGGTCTCGAAGCAGTCGCTGCAGACCGTCGAGTTCAAGAAAGCCTGGATCACGGCGTTGGAGATCAATGTGTCCGACACCGACGACAAGTTTCATCTCAACTGCTCGCTGGCGGCTGCCGAGGTGGTGATCTCGGGCGTGGCGATCGTCCACTTGCGCCGGGACGAGCACTACAGGTAACCGTCGCTCCCACGGGCGCGCCAACCGGCGCGCCTAGCGGCGGTCGCAGAGGCGGAGGAGTGTCGTTTTGCTGAAGTTCGGGCGCGAGCCGAAGTTCATGAAGCAGTTCAAGGTGGCCGGCTTCCAGGTCGCCGAGGGGCTGGGGCGGATCGGTATGCTCGTGATCGATCTGCACCCCTTGAAATCCCGGCCCGAGAATGAACTCGCCATGCACGCCGATCTGCAGCAGTCGATCGGTGAGGAGATTGATTGCCAGATAGAAGACTGGAAGTTCGTGGGGACGGTGGAGTCCGCGGAGACGAGGGCTCAGGGGAGCCTGTTTCGTCTCACGGTGCGCGATGCGCTGTCGAAGCTGGATCAGACCTTCGCCTCCCAGGTCTTCGCCGAACGCACCGTCGAGGACATTCTGGCGGCGTTGCTTCCGCCCAAGCAGGATTTCGAATGCACGGGCGGTTGCGGTTCCGCCGAGATCAAGCTCGCGATCCAGTATCAGGAATCCAATCTGACGTTCCTCAGGCGCGTGGCGCAGCGAGTGGGCGGGCAAGTCTGGTGCAGCGGGGGCAAGGTCTACTTGGGAACCGGCCCCACCAGCGACTCGTTCAAGCTTCTTCTCGGCCGTGATCTTTCCGACTTCTCCATTCAAACCAGGGTCGGCCCCGAAAGCGTGGCGGTGGACTCCGTCCCCTACGTGGACAAGAACAACGTGCAGCGATCGACGATCGAGCTTGCCGGCGCGAAGTACGGCGACGTGCAGGATGCCGCCGTCGATCTGCGCAAGAAACTCGGTGAGAAGGCGGAGTTTCACATCGTACACGAGGACTCGAGCTTCGACGACACGGGCCAGTTCGGCCGGCAGTTTCTGCGCTCGCGCTCGTTCGGGCGCCTGACGGTGACGGGCACAGTTGCACGTCCGTTGCCGATCGGGGCCAAGCTCACGTTGGAGAATTTCGATCGCAGTTCCGGCCAGACCAAGGGCCGGGAGAACACGATGGTCAAAACCATCACCGGTTATGGCGACTCGGCGACGGGGGAGAGCAACTGGCAGCTGGAGGCGGCCAATCCCGAGTCGGTGCTCGATGAGGACGATCGCGTCCCGGACAAGGTGGTGACCTCGACGGCCATCGTCGATGACGCCGACGACCCCAACAAGTCCAACCGCGTGAGCGTCTACTTCCCGTGGGACCGTAACGAGACTTCGATCCGGTGGCTCCGGGTCACCACTCCATCATGGGGGGACAGTCACGCGTTCTTCATGCCTCCCAAGATCGGTGATACCGTCCTGGTCACCTGGGGGCGGATGGACATGGACCCGGTGGTGCTGGGATGCGTCTCGGCCGGAGACGATCTCGATCCGTATAAGGACGCGATCGTCCTCAAGACCGTAGACGGCCACACCGTCACCGTCGGTGGGAACACCATCCGGCTCAACAACGAATCTAGCGGCGGCAAGACGGACATCAAGATCCTCCCCGACCAGGTTGTGGTCACCACCAAGAACAACCAGAAGGTGACCATCGGAAGCGACAGCATGAAGTTGGAAAACGGGGGCAGCTCCATCGAAATACAATCGGCCAAGGTTGTGATCAAGTCCGCCGAGGTGGAGATCTCGAGCAGCGCCGGGGCGAGCGTCAAACTCTCCGGCCCGCAGGTATCCGTGAACAACGGCGCCCTGGAGGTTATTTGATGCCGGGCTATCTCCTCGACGTCAGCTCTACGGTCATGTGCTCCCACGGGGGGAAGGCGACGCCGACCGTTCCCTTCCCACGCGTCAAGCTGGGCGGGCAGCCCGTTGTCCTGCAATCGTGCATATATGCGGTCGCCGGATGCGCGTTTCCTCCGCCGCCCGCCGGCAATGGGCCCTGTGTGACGGCGAGCTTCATCACCGGGTCCGTGCGCGTGAAGGCGGGGGGAATGCCGATACTGCTCCAGGACAGCCAGGCTATCTGTACGCCCACGGGAACGCCGCTCGTCATCGCGATGACACAGTTGCGCGTCAAAGGCATGTAGCCCGTCGTTGGGATCGGACTTCAGAAACTGGGGCATACTCCCACTGGAAACGATGAGCGAAGAACAACTCGAGAGACTGATCGAACAGGTGCGCGCCCTTACCAGCCCCCGTGTTCTGGGGGACCTGGTCCAGGACGCGACCGGAATATTTCTTCCCGGGTTCACGGCCCTGCCCGCGGTCTCCATACTTTCCAACAAGTCGTGGAAGACGCGGATCAAACCCCAGTCCGAGCGCTGGCGGACGGGGGACATGATGGCGCTCAAAGCGGTGTCGGGCACGTACGCGGACGCCAAACTGCAAACGGTCTTCTTCACGCCCATCGGCGACGTGGAGATCCCGCTCATCGATTTTACCCCCGGCCGTGACGTCGCACGCTTCGAGAAAACCATCCAGCTGAAGCCCAAGGACCGGTGGGAACCGATCGAGCTCCAGTTCGCGTTTCTCCCCTGGGACAGCGAGCGGGAAACCCGGGAGTGGTCGTCGCGCGACCTGCTCGGGATCGGCCGTGCGCTCGAGTGGGCGGGGAGGGAGCTTTCGGTATCGCTCGAGCTCGAGGGCCAGCGTGTGCCTCTGAAACCGCAGTGGGGCCTCTCCGGTTGGGTGGCCCGCACCTCGCTCGAGAGCGTTCGCTTCCCCATCAATTACGCGGCACGGATCGTTTCCCCGTTCATATTCCGCCTGCGCATCGAAACGGCCCAACACTTACCGAACGGTCGCGTGGTGGAGCTCAGCAAGGAGGGCCTCACGCTCACGTTCGAATTTCCCGAAGACGCGCTCCGTCGCGTGTATCGGGAGGCCGACCTGGGAGAGCCGGATCTTTCCGGAATCTCCCTTTTCGGGAATGCGCTTCCCGTGATGAACGTCGACCTCAAGGCGTGGCTTCCCGGCGACAGCTACGGCGAATTCGTCCGAACGGCCGGCATGAAGCCGCTGGGGGTGGCCGGTATCTATCCCTATCTCAAAGCGGGGAAAGTGCCGAAGGAGGACCTGGAACCCCTGAGCGCGAACGCGAACATCATCTCGCTCGAGATCGAACGAGACGGTCAGGTTCTCTCCCGCTACGGGCTCCCGGGCGAGAAAGACACCATGGCCACAAAGCAGCTGCTGCTGTGGATGACGCACGGTCCGGCGCTCAACGGCGTGAACTACAAGTACGGCGGTGTGGACATCATCCAACCGCTGCAGAAGCCGTCTCTCCTCTTGAACCAGACCTTCACCATCGTGCCCTGCTTTGGAGGGTACGATTGCGGTGAGGCGCGCGGCACCGACTGGTACCAAAGACTCATCATGAGCTACTCCACTCCTCCGCAGTCCTTGCTCTACCGCGATGCCCTCGTGCACGCCATCGACGATCTGGTGAAGAAGTTGGGGTACGAACGGGTGGTGGTCGAAGGACCGTTCACGGAGTTGCGCGTGATCGGCGGCGTGCGGCGGCGCGTGACCGTGCTCTACCTCAACAACCGGGGCGGCAAGCCGATCGAACCCCGGCACCTGGCGATGATGCAGAGCTACGTCGAAGACCGGGCTCCCATAGGGAGCGAATTCCGCCTGGACCTCTCCTAAAGCGATGACCACAGCCGGCAAGAAAACCAAGGCGCGAAGGATCGAGCGGGGTTCCGTCGGGAACGATTATCTCCGCAGCGAATACGATGCATTCCGCCGCTCGGCAGTCGAGCGAAGCGAGCGAAGCGAGCGAGGCGAAGAGCCGGAGTCTTCAGCGCAGGCGCGGTTGGCGCGGGCATGTTTCGATTACCTCGTGCGCCGTCTGATCGACCAGTACGTGGCATCGGGGAGCGGGGGATTGAGGGGCCTGAGGGAAACGACCGACCGCCTGGCGCGTACGGCGTTCGAGATTCTGCTGGCCGCGGATCGAGAGCAATTGAAGGCGGTCGAAGCCATCGGGACGACGCTCGTGATTGGTTTCGGCCATGAACGCGATCGAGCCGGTGTGGGGGCTTCGCTCGGCGCCAAGGGGCGGTGTGAGATGGGTCGGACGATGATCGTCGGCGAGACATCGGCCGAGGAAGTGCCGAGGCTCGACTGCACCATCGGCATAAGCGCGGCGCAGCTCCGCGATCTCCGGTCCCGCCCGGATGCCCTGGAAGCCCTTCTCGACGGGTTCGACCGGCTTGTCCCTCTGCACATGGACTACCGGCTGTACTTCTCCGTCAGTCCCCAGGATCGCGGCTTCCGTCTCGGGGCCTCCGGCGTCGGCGCCGAAGGTGCGCCGCTGCTCGGCATCACCACCGCGCTTGGGATCGGTTGATCGAAACCCCACTTGGCGACTTCTGGTCGGCGCCAATCTTCGCAGGAATGAGCCCGGGACTGTGTTCTATTTCCAGTTTCTAGTCGTACCGCAGGATCGTCCCGTTGTAACCGACGATAAAAATGTTGTTGGCTGCGGTGCCCCACATCCCCACGTTGACCGTATTCGTGCCGGTGTCGACCTCGCCCCAAGACGAGCCGTTGTAATGGATGACAGTGGCTGTCTGCGGGTTCAGCGAAAAACCGCAGGCGTACACATTGTTCGGGGCCGTTCCCCAGACGTCCAACAACTCGATTTCCGTGGAAGGCGCTGACATGGCCGACCACGTCGATCCGTCGTATCGAATGACTGTGCCACTCTGGCCGACTGCGATGACATTGCTTGGGCCACTGCCCCAGACGGCCTCGAGGGTTTGGCTCGTGTTCGACGTCATCCCGCCCCATGACCCGTCGAAGTGGCGCACAACACCACCACCCCCGACCGCAAACACGTCGCTGGCGGATGAACCCCAGACTTCGTATAAAGTGTTCGACGTCCCGCTGGCCAGGGCGTTCCATTCGTTGCCGACGCCGTTATAACGCAAAATCGTTCCGCTTGCCCCGACGGCGAAAACGTTCGACGGCGAAGTGCCCCAAATGTCGTACAGAAAGCTCGTCGTGCCGCTCACCATCGGGCTCCACCCCGCGCCGTTATACCTCACGATGGTCCCGCCATCGCCGCACGCGAACGCGTCGTTCGGCCCGAAAACTGCGATCCCCCACAGTGGAACGGCGACCCCGGTGTTCATGTCGCTCCACGTGCTTCCGTCGTAGCGCACTGCAGTGCCCGACTGGGTCACAGCGAGTACGTTACTGTTCGAACTGCCATGGACTCCGTTCATCAAGAAATTAGGGCCAGTCATGGAGCTCCACGAACTCCCGTTAAACCGCAGGAATACAGATTCAGGCACGAGAAACCCTACAGCCCAACCTCCCACCGCGTACGCGCTGTTGACCGACTCAGTGTATACCCCGAGTAGCGCCCACGTCGTTCCACTTGCCACCGCGGTCCACGCGCCGCCGTCGTAACGCGCGATCGCCCCGTCGTACCCGACCGCGAAGACGTTGGCGCCCGAACTGCCGTGGATCGCGTGGAAGTGGCTTGAAATCCCGCCCGAGGACTGCACAGACCACGATGCGCCTCCCGTGTTTCGGATGATTACCCCGCCGTTCCCGACGGCCCAAAGCGAATTGGCCGCGACGCCCCAAATGTCGTGGATGTCCTCAGGTGTATTTGTGGTCATGCCGCTCCAGGTCGATCCGTCGTACCTGCGAATCACCCCTCCCGCGCCACCGATATAGACGTTGTTCGACGCGGTACCCCAGACCGCATAGTGTGCCGTCGAGCCAAGGCTCACAGTCATCCAGTTGGAGCCGTCGAAGCGACGGACGACTCCGGCGCTGCCCACCGCATACACGTTGTTCGCTGCGCTTCCCCATACCTCGTGGAAGTCTTCTCCAGTGGCGCCGTTCATGATACTCCAGCTCCCGCCGTCCCAATGGATGATGGTTCCATCGTTCCCGACCGCGAACACGTCGCCAGGTGATGTCCCCCAGATGCTGTTGAGGGTGACTCCCATTGATTTTCGCATGATCGACCATGTGTTCCCATTGTATCTGAGCACTTCACCCGCGAGAGTGACCGCGTAAATCTGTGAGGAGGAAAAGCCGTAAATGTCGGTGATCCACCACGCCGTAACAGGCCCCTGCTCGATCCTCCATGATGCCCCCGCCTGCGGCGGCGGCGCGACCGGGTCTTTGGACCCGCAGCCCGCGAACACCAGTAGAATAACGGGCAACAGGCACACGACTATGGTCGTTCCCATCGACAATCTGCTCGGAGCTTTCATGGGGTCCTCCTCCGGAAACACACTGGATCTCCCAGCGCTTGGCCTCCAGTTCCGATGCGTGACGTATCCATCGCCACCGGCGGTCCACCTGTTCAGAATACGTGGGTTACTCTACTACCGAAAACGAATGAGCGGCCAGAGGAAAGTTTCGGGGCCGACGGACCCGGGGTATTTGCGGGCTTGCCCCCTGGTGGGGGATCGGTTATGATCCCCCGCGGAGAGATGCCAGAGTGGTCGAATGGGGCGGTCTCGAAAACCGTTGAGTCCTTTAGGGCTCCGGGGGTTCGAATCCCCCTCTCTCCGCCATATATTTCCAAGACAAAACGCACCGGACACGGTGGGGATGTAGCTCAGCTGGGAGAGCACCTCGTTCGCAACGAGGGGGTCGGCGGTTCGAATCCGCTCATCTCCACCATTTTGATCACGGTGGCCTGCTCTTGAAGAGATCGTGCTAGGCGGGGGGCTAGCGGTACCCTCTACCCGCAATCCGCTACAGCGGGGTCGAATTCCCTCCCGCGGGCGACCGGAGTCGATGAACCCGTTCCCGGAAGTGGCGTCGATGGCCAGGTCCCATGCAATGATCGCCCACGAACCCCGTCAGGACCGGAAGGTAGCAGCGGTAAGTGATCACGGTCATGTGATGTGGGGCAACCTGACTGGAGCTAACCCGCGACCGGGTCACGGTCCCGGCGTTCAGAGGTGGGTGCACGGTCTCTTTTTGCGCAACTGGATGGGGCCGACATGAGCTACCAGGTGCTGGCGAGGAAATGGCGGCCGCTCAGGTTCGACGATATCATCGGCCAGGACCACATCACGCGGACGCTGAAGAAAGCCGTGGAAACCGGCCGGATCTCGCACGCCTACATGTTCGCGGGCCCGCGCGGATGCGGAAAGACCAGCACCGCCCGCATCCTTGCCCGCGTGATCAACTGCGAGAACCCGCCCGGCGACGGTAACCCCTGCAACCAGTGCGCGTCTTGCCTGGCAGTGATACAGGGCAACAACCTCGACGTCCTCGAGATCGACGGCGCCTCGCACACGGGAGTGGCGGAGGTCCGCGACCTCCAGGAGAGCATCGGGTACACTCCCAGCCGGTACAAGAGCAAGGTGTACATCATCGACGAAGTACACATGCTCTCCGTGCACGCCTTCAACGCGCTCTTGAAAACGTTGGAAGAGCCGCCCCGGCATGTCTACTTCGTCTTCGCCACCACCGCGCCGCAGAAGATACCGGACACGATCAAATCCCGGTGCCAACGCCACCACTTCAAGAGACTGGAAGTGCGCGAAATCGCGGACCAGATCCGAATGATCTGCGAAGCCGAGAGCGTGCCCTTCGAGGAAGACGCCCTGCGGCTGCTCGCGCGCAAGGCGGACGGAAGCATGCGGGACGGCGTGAGCCTCCTCGATCAGTGCATCACCTCGTCGGAAAGGAACATCACCACCACGGCGGTGCGCGACATTCTCGGACTCATCGACGAGGAACGCGTCATTGCCTTCATGGACAGCATCGCGACCGGCGACCCCACGGGCGCGCTGCGCCTGCTCGACACGTGTATCGATGAAGGTGTGGACATACAGGAGCTGAGCGCGGCGTTGCTGGAGGGGTTCCGGGACCTGATGGTCCTCGCTGCTCCCGGCGACCTCGGCGAACTCGTGCACCGGTCCCAGGACGGGATGGAGCGATTCCGGAGCTTGCTCCCTCGATACGAACTCGCCGACCTGGTCACGGTGGTCGAGCGCCTGTGCGATACCACGCCGCGGCTCAAGACCGCGGCCGATCCCAGGGTGCTGCTGGAAAGCCTGCTCGTCGATCTTTCGCTTCTGGATCGGCAGGTGGACATACGTCGCCTGTTGGGCGGCATCGAGACTCCCCGAGGGAAGGGCGCCACAGGAACGGGACGGGGCCCGGGAGGGCGTCGCCCGCCGGACAGGCGGCCGGACGACGAAGGAGCGGCAAGCGC
>JBGSIK010000307.1:0-3576 GCA_041742575.1 Candidatus Krumholzibacteriia bacterium | reverse complement strand
CGCATCTGGTGCGCGCCGGGCTGCCGGCGGGGGCGCTGTACGCCGCCTGTGTCTGGTTCGGCTACCTCGCTCCGGCGTTGGCGATGTACGTCGTGGCGCGCCGCCGGATCCCGCCTTGGCTGGCTGTGGTGCCCGCCTATCTGTTGCTGGTCCAATACCCCGCGATCGTCGGCGTGGGTTCGGCGCTGGGTGGGATGTGGACCTTTTCTCTCACCGTGGCGGCGCTCATCCTGCTTGCCGACCGGTTGTCCCGTCCGGCACGGGGATGTCGCCAGACGGCGTGGATAGCCGCCTTGGTGGCGTTTATACTCAGCACCCACCTCTACGCGGTCGTTCCACTGGCGGTTCTGGGCCTGCTGCACGCGTGGATCGGTCTCGAACGCCGCCGATTCGGTTGGAGGGAGGTCCTGGTCCAGGCCGCTGCGGGGGCGCTCGGAGTGATGGCGGCGGCGTGGTACTGGATGCCGCTCGCGCTCGCGCGTGAATCCCTCGTGATCCGTCCGCAGAACCTGGGCGCCGTCGCCGTGCTGGCGCAGTTGCTCCTCCCGGCACACGTCCTGGAGCTCGCCAATGGGGAGATACCGGACATCACGCCGTCATTGCTACTGCGGGCAGTCCCGATGGTGGCGCTGTTCGTGTTGGCAACGGCCGGTGCCTTGCGGCTGGGACGGCGTCGGGACGACGCGCCGCTCTACGGAGCGCTGCTGGCGGCCGTGATACTCGTGCTGCTGGTATTCGTCTCGTCGGCGTTCGCCGTGAAAGCGCTCGGGCCCGGCAGCTGGCGAATGCTGGATTTCGCGAGGGTGGGGCTGGCGTTCGCCTGCTTACCGTTCCTGGAAAGGTTCGCGGAAGGTCGTAGCGGCGCTGTCGATCGCTTGCGGTCGGGGATGGCGGCGGTCGCGGCCGTGGGTCTGTCCTTCTGGTTCGCGGCGCCATTGCGCGCGGTGGTCCCGTCGCCCCACGGTCCCGAGATGGCGGAGGTGAAGGGGTTGTGGGAGTGGCTTTCGCGGAACAGATCGGACGACTGGGGCCGAGTGTATCTCCAGGATACCTTCGAGCGGCCGCGTCCGGAAGTGAAGCTCTCGCAATCGCACGTTCTGGCGCTCACGGCGCAGCGGACGGGCGTGTACCAGTTGGGCGCGGGCTACGGCATTTCGCCCTTCCGGACCGTGGACTGGACTCCGAGCGAGTTTGCCACGCTATTCCGGCGTTACATAAACGACGATGAGCGAGTCGGTTACGTGAAAGACATGATGTGGGGGACCAACGCCACGCATCTGGTGACGTGCGACGCTCGCGTGGGGCGCCGTCTGGAGACCTCGGCGGGATTCGAGGTTTTGCACCGGGTGGGGCGGTTCGTGGTGTTCCGCTCGAACGAGATCGAATGCCGGTGGGCCGATCCGTTGACGGCGGGGGTCGAGGTGCCATCGGCGGAGTTCGCTCCGGGGCGGTACCGATTGCTGGTCCGATGTTCCAACCCGTCGGGCCGGGTGCTGGTCAAGAGCTCCTACCACCCCGACTGGCGTGCGACCGGCCGGCCGGGATTGAAACTCCGTGCGGAGTCCTCGGGGCTAATAGGTGTGGAGGGATTGAATGTGGGCGAGACGGAAGTGGCGCTCGACTACCGGCCGCCGCGTTGGCCCTTAGGGCTCACCATCTTGTGTTGGATTGCGATCGCAATGCTCGGTGTCCGGGCCGCAGTGCAACCGGGAGATGCCCCGTCTGAGGGGGCGTGAGTGGGTCGGCCGGAGCGGGCCTGAGCGGCCCCGCGCGGGCATCGTCCGGGAACCTGTTTCGTTGTTCCGTGTAACACCGTGCCGAGAGGTTGGCTCCGCGTTGGAGCGGAATGGCGTTGAACGCGGGGGGTGACCTGGCGTAAAATCCAACGCTCGTTCCACATACAATGATCCATCTTGAGAGAGCGGCGGGCTAAGGGCCCGAGGTGGATCTTCGTGTTTCATTCATGTACCCATACACGGGCATGCGGGCTTGGGCTCGTTGACACATTTATCGCGAGGGCGAGATGGAGACACCGACACCCAGAATCATGATCGAGTCGAAGGCACTGACCAAGTACTTTGGTCCCTTCGTGGCCATCAAGAACGTTACCTTCTCCATCCCCGAAGGCCAGATCGTGGCATTTCTGGGCCCCAACGGGGCGGGGAAGTCGACGACCATGAAGATACTCAGTGGGTATCTGGCGCAAAGCGCGGGGTCGGCGACGATTGCGGGCTTCGACGTCACGCGCGAACGGCTGGAGGCCTCTAAACGGCTGGGGTACCTGCCCGAGAACGGGCCGCTCTACAACGACATGACGCCGGTGGAGTTGCTGCGCTTTTTTGGGGAGGCTCGTTGCCTCACGCGAGAGAGGTTCGACGAACGTTTCGCCGTCGTGGTCGAGCAGTGCGCCATCCGGGAGGTGCTGGAGAAACCGATCGGCAAGCTCTCCCGCGGATATCGCCAGCGCGTCGGGCTTGCGCAGGCGCTCCTCCACGATCCGGAGGTGCTCATCATGGACGAGCCGACCGCGGGGCTGGACCCCAATCAGATCCGAGATTTCCGGGAGTACATCAAAGTGCTGGGGCTGCGCAAGACGATCCTCATTTCCACGCATATCCTGCAGGAGGTGGATGCGGTCGCCAACCGCGTGCTGCTCATCCACGAAGGCCAGCTCGTTTTCGACGGCAAGCCCGCGGAGCTCGAGGAAGAAGGTTCGCTCGAGCGGCAGTTCTACCGTTTGACGTCCGGCGCGGGCCCCAAGCGGGGTGATCGGTGATGAAGGTGAACTGGACGGTGATAAAAGCGATCTGTCGCCGCGACCTCAGGCTGTACTTCAGCAATCCGACCGGGTATGTGTTCATCACGCTCTTCATCTTCTTGAGCGCGGCAGCGGCGTTCTGGCGCGAACGGTTCTTCCTCAACAATCTCGCCAATCTCGATCAGCTGAACGAGCTGTTTCCGTATCTGCTCCTGTTTTTCATCCCCGCCATCACCATGGGGGTGTGGGCGGATGAGCGCAAGCAGGGGACGGACGAGTTGCTGCTCACGCTGCCGGCCACGGACGCCGAGGTCGCGCTGGGGAAGTATCTCTCCACCTTCGGCATATTCACCGCCGCCGTTTTGTTGTCGCTGAGCCACCTGCTGGTGCTGTTCTGGTTGGGGCGGCCCGACCTGGGGCTCATGCTGGCCAACTACGTGGGTTACTGGCTGTTGGGGGCGATGATGATATCGGTGGGAATGCTGGCGTCGATGCTCAGCGCCAATGTCACCATCGCGTTCGTCCTGGGCGCGATCTTCTGCGCGCTCTTCGTGTACATCGGGCCGGTGTTGGGCGTGTTCGGCAAGGGAGCGCAGGAAAAAGCCAGCTTGCTGGCGGTGTTCCCTTATTTCGGCGATTTCGCCCGCGGGGTCTTGAGCTTGACCGGTTTTCTCTACTTCGCCTCCGTGACCGGTCTCATGCTCTACCTGAATGTGGTCCTGCTCGGCCGGCGGCACTGGCCGGAGGCGGCGGGCGGCTACCGGATGGGCGCGCATTACGCACTGCGAACCGCCGCGCTGGTGGTGGCGCTGGTGACC
>JBGSIK010000306.1:0-2612 GCA_041742575.1 Candidatus Krumholzibacteriia bacterium | reverse complement strand
GCCGCCTGGGCGACCCGGCGGAACTCCTCGAGCGCGTCGAGCGACGCCCGGTGTTGCCCGTCCAACCAGAGCACGCGCGCGCGCAACAACGTGAGCCGCGCCGTCTCGTCCGATCGACCGGCCTCGGACGCCACGGTGATTCCCCGCTCGAGGACCTCCATCGCCCGTCCGCCCCGGTCGTTCCCGACCAGGTCCGCCGCCCATTCACTCAGGAACTGTGCGTACACGACGCGGTAAGGCCTCGAGGCAAGGGCCTTGTCGATGTCGCGGTTGAGACGGTCGGCCTCGTCGGCACGGCCGCACGCCATGAGATAACGGGATTCGATCCGGTTCGCATCGAGCCCCAGGATCTGGTGCACCCACTCCGAGGGACGATCGGCGAACCCGGCCAGCGTCCGGGCGCGAGGAAGAAGGCGACCGACGATGTCCCAACCGCCCAGGTCGGCGTGCATCCGCATCAATGCGTTCAAGTAGCGGAGTTCGTATTCGTCGCCTCCATAGGAGCGGCAGATCTCGATCGCTTCCGACAGGAGGTTATGCGCGAGTGCGAGATGTCCCTCGCGCGCATAGTGCTCCGCTTGGAACGACGTGATCCGCGCGGCTTGATTGGGAAGGCGGTACCGGTGGGCAATCGCCAGGGCACGGTCGTAACAGACCCGCATGGAATCGATCTCGCCGGATCCCTCCCACATCGATCCCAGAACCCCGAGGTTCTGACAGGCTACCTCGTAGAGGTGCAACTCGAGCGCTTGCGGCAGTGCCGCGCGGAGACGTCGCTCGGCTGCCTCCACGTCGCCCATGTTCGCGTACAACTCCGCGATGAGCATCTGACAGCGGACGGTCCCGTCTCCCATCCCGACGCGCGTTAGCCGCGCGGCCACGTCCTCCAGTCTCGCGATCTTCTCTTTCGGCGTCAGGTTTTCGTCTGCGAACACCCGGTCCTTTTCCGTGACCGCCCTCCGCCACTCCATTCCCCGTTCCGGGGTGAGCGATCGAACCCTGTCCG
Source organism: Candidatus Krumholzibacteriia bacterium (assembly GCA_041742575.1). Classification (GTDB taxonomy): domain Bacteria; phylum Krumholzibacteriota; class Krumholzibacteriia; order WVZY01; family JAKEHA01; genus JBGSIK01. Next base: position 1,606 of record JBGSIK010000306.1, on the reverse strand, counting down.
TGAATTCGACCATCGAGCTACCCGGGTAGACGGCCGCCATCGCGTGAGCCAGCCGATCCGCGAGCGGCAACAAGATTTCCGCACTTTCGGCGTAATGCTCCGGCGAATCGCAGGCGAGACCGCGGTGGAACGCATCCACGCCGCGGTTCAGCCGGTCGAGTCCCACGGTGCGGACGAAAACCGCGAGCGTACTGTCATCGCTCGAGACGAGGTGACGGATGAGCTCAGGGTAGGCATCGGGCGCCAACGCCGCCGCAGCTTCGACGCGCGACTTGTCCTTGCGGGAACAACCCGGGACCACCGCGACGACAAGACTCACCAGCAGAACTAGAAGGGCAACTACCGGCGACTTCGATGTCGTCATGGCGGTTCTGCGCATGCACGCCCCCCCCTGGTGCGGGACTTCACGGCCCGGGATTCGGCGGACGAGCGAGAATATCCACAATGTACGGACACGAACGTCCGGTTACAGGCCCAGATTATAGAAATATTTCGCGCGCCAGGCAACGTCGTTTCTCCTCCCCCGACGGCTGCGAAATGATATAATCAACGGTGCGTCGCAGATCCCCACGTCCCCACGAGCAACCATGTGAGCTCCGGCGCATTCGTTGCCGGCGCCGGAAGTGAGGCTCGACGAGTATGACAACCCGCGCGTCCGAAAATGCGAGCCGATATCAGAACGATCAGGAGCTTGCGCGCAGGGCGGCTGCAGGAGAGCTCGAGGCCTGGCACGATTTTCTTTTACGTTATTCGACTTTGATTTTCAAGGTCGTGCGGCGCCATCTCGTGGCGGAGGACGATGACGAGGTCCGTGCGGTCTACGTGGACATCCTGAAGGCCCTGTACGACGGCGACCTCGCCAAGTATCGCGACATCTCGGCGCTCTCCACCTGGCTCACGTTGTACGCACGCCGGAGGTCGATCGATGCGCTCCGGGCGCGGCACGGCCGGCAGAGGAAGCCCGCGTCGTTGCGTCATCTCGACGCCTTCGACTACGAAGTATTCCAGCTGTATTACGTGGAGCGGCTTCCGATCGAGGTCGTCGTTCATACCCTCGACTGGAAGGGCCATGAGGTGCCGATAGAACGGCTCGCCGCTGCGCTCGGCCGGATCGAGAGCACGGTGGACCGGCGGGTGCTGCGCAAGCTCGAGGACGAGCATTGGGAACGCAAGAACGGTAAAGGTCGTCGCCTTTTCGGATACGTGCTGCACCTGCAACAGCAGTACGAGACGCGGGCGGGAGAGAACTCGCCCGATCGGTTCCTGTCCGAAACGGAGATCGAGCGAATGGCCGAGCAGGTGCGGCGCGCCGTGTCCAAGCTGGACAGAGACGAGCAGCGCGTCGTGGAGCTACGTTTCGCCCGCGGCCTCGAGGCCGGGAGAATTTCGAGGGAGCTCGGAATGCTAGACCGCCGCCAGGCTTATGCCGTCATCGAACGCGTGGTCCGGAAACTCCGGGAGGCCCTGTCGAGCAGCACCTGACGCGCTTCCCCGCGGCGCTCGCGCGGAAGCGGCGTCCGCGAGAGCCCGAGAGCCGGTACGGCCGATGATGGCCGAAGGGATGGTGGTTCTCATGAATACTCGATGGCACCCGAGCGAAGAGGAA
>JBGSIK010000305.1:0-5877 GCA_041742575.1 Candidatus Krumholzibacteriia bacterium | reverse complement strand
GGGCTACGACGCGCTCTACCTGTCGCCCAAACTGGAGAAGGAACGTCAGCGGCGCTCGGCAGAACTCCTGGAACAGCGCCATCTGGCGGGAGACAGCGTTCTGGTTTCGACGCCGGCGGTCCAGGAAACGGTGTCGAGCGCCGCGGTGCCCGCCCCCGAGCGGGGCGACCGGACCGCACTGACGGGCTCGGCGACGGCCGATTCGAGTCTCACCGGTTTTGCGGAAGAACCGCCGGTGACATTCGTCGTGGCCTCCCCGTTGTATGAGATCGCGATTTCCGCGACGGGCGGGGAGATCGTATCGGCACGGCTCCTCCAGTTCACCACCGCAGACGAACCCGTGCAGCTCCTGGCTGACGGCTCCGACTGGGGGCGTGGCGGAGCGATGGGCGTTTCGCTGGAAGGGGAGTCGAGCGGGTTTTCAGTGGCCGGGGTAAGCTTCAAGGCATATCTCACCGGGAGCGGGGAGCCGCTCGCGGACGGGGCGCGGATAGACGTGGGGAAAGACGGCCAGCCGACCGAGGTGATCCTGCGCGCGTCGCGAAATGGGACCGGCACGATCGAAAGGTATTACCGCTTCTACGCTGATCGGTACGATTTCGAAGCCGGAATTCGCTTCGGCGTAGACATGTTCCCTGCGGTGGAAAACGTCACCTGGGGAATGGGTGCGGGGCTTCGGAGCACGGAGACGAACCGCAAGGACGATCTGCAGAGCTTCAGAGCGATCGTACAACTCGGCGCAGAGACCCACGCGCTCACCCCATCTTCCTTCTCTCGCAAAGATCGCGAGGAATATTCCGGCACGCTCACGTGGTCATCGCTGCAGACGAAGTACTTCATGGCGGCGATGATACCGCCGGAACCGACGCGGGCGACCGTGGCCGTCGTCGGCAGCAAACAGAACCAGGCGATATCCGGCCAGATCACATTACCGGCAATTGCACGCCAGGGGCGCATCGACAACGTCATCCGCGTTTACATGGGCCCGCTCGACTACGACATCTTGAAATCGCTCGGCGTCGGGCTCGAGAGAAACATCCAGATGGGTTGGCGGCTGATCCGCCCGGTGAGCTGGGCGGTGCTGTGGTCGATGAAGTGGATGTATCGGTTCATCCCCAATTACGGCGTCGTCATCGTTCTGATCTCGATCCTCACCAAAGTGCTGTTCTTCCGCCTCACGCACAAGAGCTTCAAGTCGATGAAGGATCTGCAAGAACTGCAGCCGAAAATGCAGGCGCTCAAGGAAAAGTACAAGAACGACCGCCAGCGCCTCAGTCAAGAAACCATGAAGCTCTACAAGGAGGCGGGGGTCAATCCATTCGGCGGGTGCCTGCCGCTGCTGCTGCAGATGCCCGTGTTCATCGCGCTCTTCAACGTGCTCAAGTACATGATCCAGCTGCGGGGCGCTCCGTTCTTCGGCTGGATGACGGACCTGTCGCAGCAGGACGTGCTTTTCCAAATCCCGATTTCATTGCCGTTCGTCGGTAACGGCGTCAGCCTTCTGCCGATTCTGATGGGCGTGGCGATGCTGCTGCAAACGAAAATAGGCGGATCGATCACAGGATCACCAGGCTCGCAGGCAACCCCGAAGAGCTTGAATACCATCCTTCCCATCGTATTCACGTTTCTGTTCTACAGCATGCCGTCCGGCCTGGTCTTGTACTGGCTGGTGAACACGGTGCTCTCGATAGGCCAGCAATATTACATTCAAAAAAAAAGCCCGAAGAAAACAGAGGGTGCCAGCGAAGAAACACAGCCGGAAATCACATCGAAGCGCCGCGCGAAAATGAAAAAGGAAAGGTAGACATCCATGGCGAAATCACTGGAAGTCAGCGGGAAGACGATAGAGCAGGCCCTTCAAAAAGCGCTCAAAGAATTGAAAGCCAATCCGGAGGAAGTCGACATCGAGATCCTTTCCGAATCCCAGAGCGGACTGTTGGGGATCTTCGGATCGAAAAACGTCAAGATCCGCGTGACTGTGCGGGAAACCAAGACAGAAGAACAACCGAATCTCGAGATGCTGCTTGGCATCATCAAAGACGTCCTGAGCCTGATGGGAATCGATTATAAAGTCACGATCGAAGAAATGCCGGACACGACGTTCATCAACATCAACTCCGACGGCTTGGACGGGTTGCTCATCGGGCGCCGAGGAGAAACCCTGGCCTCGATACAGCACGTCGTCAACCGGATCTTTACCAGCAAGACCGGCAAGCACAGCAAAGTAACGATAGATGTCGGCGGATACGTCAAACGCAAGCACCGGCTGCTCGTCGAAAAAGCGCAAAAGATCGCCGAGCGGGTGCGGAGAACGAAGAAAGACTACGATTTCGAACCGCTGAAGGCCGCAGACCGGCGTATCATACACCTGGCGATCGCCGAGTTCGACGATGTGACCACGTACACCATCGGCGATGGGCTGTTGCGAAAAGTGGTGGTCACGCCGAAGACGGCCAATAGCATTTCGTCGTCGGATGGCGTCAAAGAATCGTAGCGATCCGGCGAACCGACGGCGAGTTTTCGACGCGGATCGCGAACGCCGTCGCGCGGCCGTGCCAAGGTTGTCCCTCAGCTCCGTATACCCCGTCTCACCCCTTCGTGTGCTGAACCTCCCCTGAGCCGGCCGCATTGTGATATCTTCTACGCTGCCGCTGCCGCGGTGCGCGCGTGTCGCGCCAGCGACCGGGCATCAGGCGAAAGAGTGACCCGGTGGATTTCACGGACCCGACATGATGGACTACGCCGACACCATCGCCGCGCTCTCGACGCCCCCGGGCGAGTCCGGTATCGCCGTCATACGGATGAGCGGCGCCCGGGCGCTCGATATCCTCGACGACGTCTACCACGGCCGCGGGGCCGGGCGCAAGTGGGCGCATCGGCGGTTGTACCACGGGCGAATCGTCGGGGCTCGCGGCGAACCGATCGACGAAGTCATTTGCGCGGTGATGCGGGCACCGAACACGTACACCGGCGAGGATGTGGTAGAGGTGAGTTGTCACGGCGGATCGGAGGTCGTGACTGCCGTCCTGCGCGCTCTCTACGGGCGAGGCGCTCGCCCGGCGGAACCGGGCGAGTTCACCAAGAGAGCCTTCCTCAATGGAAAGATGGATCTCATTCAGGCCGAAGCAGTGGCCGACCTCATCCACGCGCGCACCGAGCTGCAACGGCAAGTGGCGCACGAGCAACTCTCGGGAGGACTATCGCGGAGCATCGATTCGTTGGCGGACGAGATGCTCGAACTCTTGGGAGTGATCGAGGCGAACATCGATTTCGTCGATGAGGATATCGATTCGTTCGACCGGGAAGCGGCAGGCGTCCGCCTCGAGAGCCACAGAGGAACGCTCGAACGACTTCTGGCCAGCGCGGCGTTCAGCAGACCGTTTCGTGAAGGCTACCGCGCAGCCGTGGTGGGACCGGTGAACGCGGGCAAGAGCAGTATATTCAACAGATTACTGGGGGAGAACCGGGCGATCGTGACCGAAATACCGGGGACGACGCGCGACGTTCTCCGTGAGCCGATCGTGATCGAGGGGCTCTTGTTCGTGTTGCACGACACCGCCGGCCTCCGCGGCGAGACCGGGGACCGGGTCGAGTCGATCGGTGTGAATCGGGCAAACGAAACCGTCCAAACCGCGGACCTGGCGCTTTTCGTCGTAGATGCAACACAGCCTCCGAGCGACGATGCGGTCGCCCGTATCCGCGGGTTGGATCCCAGGAAGTCGTTGTTGGTGTTGAACAAAATCGACTTGCTCGAGCCGGTGGGTTCGCGCACCTTACATGCGTTGCCTTCAGAGATCGGCACCGTGCGCGTTTCGGCGGAAACCGGGGAGGGCTTCGCCGCGTTGAAGCAAGAAATCGTGCGGGTCGTCGCGGGTGGGGTGTCGGACCGTGTCGCACGGGAAAGGATCGTCCTCAACGCACGCCTTTCCTCACTTCTCGGGGCGGCCTCCGAAAGAGTTGCTGCGCTGAAGGCAGGGGTCGAGGGCAACGAGCCGCTGGAGATCCTGGCGCTGGAAGCGCGAGCTGTGCTCGAGTTCTACGAAGAGGCAACGGGGAGGCGGTATCACGCGGGACTCTTGGATGTGATATTCTCGCGTTTCTGCGTCGGGAAGTAGTCACACGACCCCGGGCGGAACGCGCCAAACGGACCCCTGCCCGAAGGGCGTCCGTCAGACGAAATGCTTAATCATTATGACATCATCGTAATCGGCGGGGGACACGCCGGCATAGAAGCGGCGCTCGCGCCTGCCCGCATGGGATTTCGGACCCTGCTGATCACGCTGCGGAAATCCCGGATCGGCCACATGCCGTGCAATCCGGCGGTGGGCGGACTCGCAAAAGGTCACCTGGTAAAGGAGGTTGACGCGCTCGGCGGCGAGATTGCGCGGGCGACCGATCGGGCGGGCATCCAGTTTCGTATGTTGAACCGCGGCAAGGGACCGGCCGTCTGGTCGCCCCGCGCCCAGGTGGACAAGTTGTTCTACAGTCGCATCATGCGGGAAACGGCGGAGTCGCAGCCGAATCTGGATGTTGTCGAGACCGAAGTGGAGCGCGCGGTAGTCGAGCGATACGGTTTCCGCGGCGTGGTGTTGTGCGGGGGCCATGTCGTCACGGCGACCGCCTGTGTACTCACAACGGGAACTTTCTTGCGCGGGCTCATGCATACGGGACCCCTGCAGACGCTCGGCGGCAGGGAAGGCGAACCGCCGGCGGCCACCCTGTCGGACGATCTCAAGTCTATGGGGTTCCGAATCGGCCGCCTGAAAACGGGAACGCCCCCGCGGGTTTACCGGGATTCAGTCGACCTCGCGGCCCTCGAGCCACAACCGGGGGACAATCCACCCACCCCGTTCTCTCACAGGACCGAAGCGATCACACGCCCGCAAGTTGTTTGTTATCTTACACATACGACCGATCGCACGCACGAGATCATTCGCGCCAACCTCGATCGGTCACCTCTGTTCAGCGGCGTGATCAAAGGAATCGGCCCTCGCTATTGCCCGTCCATCGAGGACAAGGTCGTTCGGTTCCCGGAAAAGGTCCGGCACCAAGTATTCATCGAGCCGGAGGGATTGGAACATCCGGAGTTGTACCTCAACGGAATATCGACCAGTCTCCCCGTGGATGTTCAGCTCGCCGTGATCGCTTCCATTCCGGGGTTGGAGAAAGCCGAAATGGCTCGACCCGGGTACGCCGTCGAATACGATTTCTTCCCGCCGGATCAGATCAAGCGAACCATGGAATCCAAGCACGTGGAGGACTTGTACTTCGCGGGTCAAGTCAACGGCACATCGGGCTACGAGGAAGCCGCGGCCCAAGGCCTCATGGCCGGATTGAACGCCGTGCTCAAGATGCGCGGTCAGGCGCCTTTTGTCCTCGGGCGGGATGAGGCGTATATCGGCGTAATGGTGGATGACCTCACCACCAAGGAGATCGACGAGCCCTATCGAATGTTCACGTCCCGGGCGGAGTTCCGCTTGTTGCTCCGCCAAGATAATGCTGATGAACGGCTTATGATGCATGGTTGCCGGTTCGGATTGGTCGCGCCGCACGCTTGGGACCGCGTCGAGCGTCGGATCCACGCGGTTCGTTCCACGGTCGATACGCTCTCCCGAACCCTGTTCCCGTTGGTGGCCGGGAACGCCCACTTCCAAGAGCTGGGTTTGGGGGTGGTATCGAAGAGATCCACGCTTGAGGAAGTCCTCAAGCGGCCGGGCGTTCAGGTCGACCACCTTCGGCCGTTTTTGCCGGAGGGGCAAACTGGTGGGGAGGAAGCGGATGCTTTCGTGGAAGGCGCTGTGAAATATAAGGGTTACATCGAGCGGCAGGAACGGGACATTCGTGCGTTGCGCGAACTCGAGAGACGGCAGATTCCGG
>JBGSIK010000304.1:0-4258 GCA_041742575.1 Candidatus Krumholzibacteriia bacterium | reverse complement strand
CCGAAGCGCCGACCGCCGCTCCCGCTTTGGCGGATGTGACGAAATCCGGGAACGGTGCGGTCACGACCCGAGCCCGATCGGTGACTGTTCCGGGTGTAGAACTCGCAAGCTACCTCCCCGAGATCACGCACATTTTCTCTCTCGTTCCCAAGCGGGAACCGGTGCTGGACCGGCTGGACCTCTTGCTGGGCACGATCAAACGCTGGTTCGACCTCGCCGGCGCGTCGATGCTTTTGCTCGAGGAGATCGCGAATCTTGCCGATGTGACCGCGGAGAACATTCGGACCGTCCCCGCCTCGGCCTTGCGCGCGAACGAACTCTACCGAACGTGCATCGAAACGGGCGTACAGCGCCTGGTCTCTCGTGATCGAGTTGGGAGCGAACAGGGAAACGGCGCGGAGCCCGACTGGGACCACGTTGGCGTCGCGCCCATCTTCGGTATGGGCAAGGTGTGCGGAATCCTCGAACTACACTTCCGACCGGGCGTGGACGAAGTCTCGCGAAAACGTCGCTTGGAAGCGGCGGGGAGCCTTTTGCGCCATGCGATCGAATTCAACTCCCAAATCGAGAACATCACGTCGATCGACGCGCTCACGCAGGTTTACAACCGCCATTTCTACGACACGCAGGTGACGATCGAAATCGAAAGGGCGACCAGGTCCGGCAATGAAGTCTCGATGCTGCTTATCGACCTGGACGACTTCAAACAGATCAACGACGAGATGGGCCACAAAAAAGGGGACGAGGCCCTGAGTACCGTCGCCGATTTGATTCGAAAGAACCTGCGCAAAGTGGATATGCCGTTCCGTTACGGCGGCGAGGAGTTCGTGATCCTGCTTCCGGGCACATCCGAATTCGAGTCCGTGCACACAGCCGAGCGTCTGCGCCGTGTGATTGCGGAATACCCGGGCTTCAAGGACCTCCGCGGCCGAACCAAGCGGATTTCAGTCAGCATCGGAGTGTCCGTATTCCCCAACACGGCTCATTCCGCCGATGAGTTGTTCAACCAGGCCGACGCGGCCATGTATCAAGCCAAACAGCACGGCAAGAACCGCGTCGTGCTCTACAGACCGGACATAATCATGGAACAAGCGTGACGCTGGTGAGGGGGAGGGGTGGCGAGGAATGGTGTGGTTGCTGGCGTCGTGTGTGATCATCGCTGCGTACGGGCAATTCTCGGCGTTCGCTGCATTCCCGATCGTACTCGTGGTTGTTTTGTCGGTGCGCCGATGGCGCCGCAAAGCAGCCGTGGCCGGCGTGGCGCTGGCTGCTGCGTGTTTCGTTCGCGGCGGACTGGACTACGGATCGCTAAAGGCCGACGGCGAGTGCCTGGTGAAAGCCGGTGCCGCTAACCGCACCCTCGAGGGCTGGGTGTGCGGTTTTCCCGAGTACGGTCCGGCGCGCGTTCGCTTTCCCTTCCGGACAACGTTGGGTGGGAGGTCAGTCACGGTCCTGGCGAGTGGGGCCGTGTTTGGTGTCAATTATGGAGACAGCCTGGCTCTATCTGGCCGGCTTTCGGCGGGGCGGTCGGACCGGGCCGGTTATCTGCTGTCGAAGGGGGCGGCGGGTTACTTCCGTGTTCGCCGGGGTGGCGTCCTTGGGTGGAGGAAGGCCGCTGGCGGTTCCAGCCTCTATTCCGCCGCCGGGTGGGTCCACGAGTCGGCACGCTGTCGCCTTACCCGGGGGCTTGGCGCACGATGCGGTCTCCCCCTGGGGCTACTCATCGGCGACCGCGGCTGGGTGGGACGCGTGGTGGAGGGTGCGTTCCTCAAGCTCGGCATCACCCATTTGCTCGCGTTGAGCGGCATGAACCTGGGTATGGTTGCCGCCGCAGCGCTCCTGGTGGTCAGACGGATAGGAGTGCGGCGTAATTTCGCCCTCTTTGTGGTCGTGACGGCGTATGTGGCGGTCGTAGGCGATGTGGTGTCGCTCTACCGGGCTTACGTGATGGCGGTGTGGTTCATTCTGGCGGCGAGCCTCGAGCGGCCCCTCCGGCCGATCGATGTGCTGGGTCGCGCCCTCCTCTTTCTATTGCTCCTGGCGCCTCACCTGGCGCACTCCGTGGGGTTCCAACTCTCCGCGGTCGCGACCCTGGCGGTGCTTCTGTGCATCCGCAGGTACCACCATCGAACTCCGGTGGGAAAGCTGCGCCGCGCGGGGTCATTCGCGGTTTCGACTTTGCGCGTGAGCTTGTACGTGCAGGCTTTCGTTCTCCCCCTGCAATTGCGGTACTTCGGGGGTGTGAGTGCGGCCGGGCCATTGGCCACGCTGGTGTTCATACCTGTGGTCGGGTTGCTGCTCTTCGCTTCCTGGGCGGCGGTGCTGGCGGTGTGGGCGGCGCCTCCGTTGGCGACGGTCGTATTCGACGGGTTGGCGTACTTGGCGGGCGTGACCGAATGGCTGGTGTTGCTGGCGTCCTCGGCGGCGCCGGCGCTGGTCGAGCTGCCGGCGCCCAACATCGCCCTCTACTACGGGGCACAGGCGGTCTTCTGGTCGGGCAGGGGGAAGTGGCGGATAGGGACGGCCGTGCTCTTGACGGCCGTCTCCTTCTTGCTGCGTTGACTACGGCCGCAGGCGAAGACGGAGGGAAATTTTTGCTGCGGACGGGTAGGGCCGGTGCTATAGTTCCGTCTTCCCGTCAAGGAGAAAAGACGTCGTGAATGCAAGACGATCGAAGTTGGCGGTTCTCGCGTCCGGGCGAGGGAGCAACTTCAAGGCCGTCGCGCAGCGATGCACCGATCCTGCTTATCCCGTGGAGATCGCTGTGCTCATAACGGACAATCCGTCCGCGGTTGCGGTGCAGATCGCCGGGGAATTCGGTATCCCCGTCCGTTTCGTGCAAGCCGGCGAGAAGAGAGGTCGGCTCGCCCCGGGGGGAGAGGAGAGGGTGGTCGAGGTTTGCGAGGAGTTCGGCGTGGAATTGGTGTTTCTGGCCGGCTTCATGCGCGTCCTCAAAGGGCCTCTCCTCGACCGCTACCCACACGGTATACTGAACATTCACCCTTCGTTGTTGCCCAGCTTCAAGGGCCTGCAGGCCCAACAGCAGGCGCTGGACTACGGTGTGAAGGTCACCGGTTGTTCCGTTCACTTCGTGGACCGATCGGTGGACGGCGGGCCCATCATCATGCAGGCGGTGGTGGCCGTCCGCGACGACGACGACTTCGACAGTCTCGCCGCGCGAGTCCTGGAAGAGGAGCATCGCATCGGGCCGGAGGCGATCCGCATTGTTGCGCTCGGTCGGTTTCGCGTCGAGGGGCGACGCGTCCTTTTGGGCTGAGCGTGCGGGAGAACCGTCGCTTGGGGGCTGTTGCGCGATTGCCCGTTGACGCGCCGGACGGTTCCCAGTCTGACGGTATCCACGACGCCGAGGAGGGTTCGTTGACCAGGGTATTGGAGAGCACCGCCGATTTCGGCTTGCAGCCGGACAAAACCGGGAAGGTGCGCGATTTATTCGACCTCGAAGACCGGCTCCTCATCGTCGCCACCGACCGTATCAGCGCCTTCGACGCCATACTGCCCCGGCCGATACCGGGCAAAGGTGTCATCCTGACCCAGATGACGCTGGGGTGGTACGATCTCTTCGCGGACCTGGTGCCGACGCACTTCATCACGGCGGACGTGGCCGATTTTCCCGCGCCGTTCACGGGAAGGACGGAGCTTGCGGGACGGAGCATGCTGGTAAACAAAGCGCAGCGGTTCGATGTCGAGTGCGTTGTGAGAGGGTACCTCGCCGGGTCCGGCTGGAACGAATACCGGAGAACGCGGTCGGTCTGCGGGATTTCGCTGCCGGAGGGGCTTCGCGAGTCCGACCGGCTGCCTCATCCCATTTTCACCCCCGCCACCAAAGCCGAAACGGGTCACGACGAAAACATCACGTTCGAGGAGATGTGCAAGATCGTCTCCCGCGATCTCGCCGAAGAGCTCGAGCGAGTCAGCATCGAACTCTATTCGCGAGCGGTCGACTACGCGCGCGCGCGCGGCATCATCGTAGCCGATACGAAGTTCGAATTCGGACTGGTGGACGGGGAGCTTACCGTCATCGACGAGATGCTTTCGCCCGATTCGTCGAGGTTTTGGCCCGCCGCCACCTACCAACCGGGGCGCGGCCAGGACAGCTTCGACGAGCAATACATCCGCGACTACCTGGATCGAATCGGCTGGTACCACAATCCACCGGCGCCGTATCTCCCCGACGATGTGGTCGAGACGACCTTCGAGAGGTATCGATAGGAGTTAAAACGGTTGTTTCCGGATCGGA
>JBGSIK010000303.1:0-3967 GCA_041742575.1 Candidatus Krumholzibacteriia bacterium | reverse complement strand
TTCGTCGGCGATTCGCGCCGCTAACGTCGGGGACCCACCGTTGAGATTGGCCTCGACGCGCAGCCACTGGACATACGGGGCGAATGATGGGAAAGAAAGCGAGTCGATCGCGGCCAGGCACTCCCGGGCACGATCGGTGCGCCCTGCCAGAACGTTCAGGCGAGCGCGCCACAGAAGATGGCGAAACCGTTCGGGTTCGCGGCCGTCGCGGGGCGGGGTCACCCCGGCGAGCAAGCTGTCAGCCTCGACGTAGCGCCCCAATTCCGTGAGCATCCTCAGCTCGAGTTCGAACCGCTCCGGTTCGAACGCCGCCGGTACGCGCCTCGCCGCAAGCGCACATGCATGCCAGGACTCTCCGGCGCGCGCGAGCGCCATGGCATCCTCCAGACCGGAAACGAACAAGCTGTCCGGGACCGTTTCGGGGTGCTCGCTCCGCTCGCTCACGGCGGCGAATTGCCACCTGGCACCGAGCACGAGCACACAGGCAAACACGACGCCGATTGCGCGATAACGCCTCATAATACAGTTATAATAACCGTTTCCAGCTTAGGCACCAAATGCCAAGAGCGTGCCCGCGCCATGCGTAGCCATAATGATGCAAGCCGCCCGGACTCTTGAAGACCGGGCGACGAATCCGGCGCGCCGCGTCTCGTCTATTCCCACTCGATGGTGCTCGGCGGTTTCGAGCTGATGTCGTAGACGACCCGGTTGATGCCGGGGACCGAGTTGATGATGCGGTTGGAGATGTCCTTCAAGAATTCGCGGGGTAAGTCGGACCAGTCGGCCGTCATCCCGTCGGTGCTGGTGACGGCCCTGAGAACTACCGGATAGCCGTAGGTGCGCGCATCGCCCATCACACCCACGCTCCGTACCGGCAGGAGAACAGCCAGCGCTTGCCACACGCTGTCGTACAGCTTCCATTGATGCAGGCCCTCGATGAAAATCCGGTCCGCCTGCCGCAGCAGGGCGAGTTTCTCTTCGGTGACTTCGCCCAAGATCCGAACGGCGAGGCCCGGTCCCGGGAACGGGTGACGGCCCAACTGCTTCTCCGGGAGTCCCAGAGCACGTCCGATTTCTCTGACCTCGTCCTTGAAGAGCAAGCGCAGTGGTTCCACGAGCTCGAAATCCATCTCCTCCGGGAGACCGCCGACGTTGTGGTGGGTCTTGATCGTGGCGGACGGCCCGACGGTCGAACTGCTCTCGATCCGGTCCGGGTAGAGCGTGCCCTGGGCCAGATATCCGAAGGGACCGTGCTTCCGGCCCACTTCCTCGAATATGTGGACGAACAAATTGCCGATGCGAAGTCGCTTCTCTTCCGGGTCGGTCACCCCCCGGAGTCGATCCAGAAACCGCTTCTTCGCGTCGACCACCTCGAGGCGAGCGGTCAGGTGGCCGCGAAGCAACTCGACCACGTTTTCAGCCTCGCCTTCACGCAGGAACCCGTTGTCGACGAAAACACATAACAGATTGTTGCCGATCGCCCGATCGATCAGGCAGGCCGCCACCGAACTGTCCACACCACCACTCACCGCGCAGATGACCCGCACCCCTGCGACTTGCTCCCGGATCTCGGCCACCATCTGGTCGACGATGTCCCCCGCCGCCCAATTCGGTTCGCACCCGCAAACCCCGAACAAGAAGTTGTGCAGTATCTGCCCGCCGTAAGCGGTGTGGTGGACCTCGGGGTGGAACTGAACACCGATCGCGCTGCGATCACCGGCCGCGAACGCAGCCAGTTCGCTGTTCTCGGACACCGCGAGGACGGCCACGCGCCCCTCTCCGCCGGTGACCTTGTCGCCATGGCTCATCCACACCTGCTGTTGCCTGGGCGTCCCGCGAAATAGGGCGTGGTCGACATCGGCCTCCACTCGCGTGAATCCGTATTCCGCCTCACCCGCCCTCACGACCCGGAGGCCCAGTTCGAGCCCGATGAGTTGCATTCCGTAGCAAATCCCCAGGACCGGCAAACGCAGAGTCCAGATGTCGAACGGGAGCCTGGGAGCGTTTTCATCCAGAACGCTCGAGGGACCACCCGACAGCACGATCCCCTTGGGATCATATTGCGTCACTTGCTCGCGGGTGGCCGTGCACGGAAGGATTTGTGAGAATACATTCTGCGCGCGAATTCGGCGCGCTATGAGCTGCGTGTATTGCGAACCGTAGTCGAGAATGACGATACCGCCGGATGGCATCTTGCCGCTCCTCACTCGCGGGCCAATGACAACCCCATGCAAACAACCCGCAACGCTCACGCTCGCGCAGCACCGGAGGGTTACAGGTGCCTGAAGTGCCGTCGGCCGGTGAACAGCATGGCGAGGTTGGTCTCGTTGGCCGCGTTTATTACTTCCTGATCTCGGACCGATCCGCCGGGTTGAATGATTGCGGTCACGCCCGCCTTCGCCAGCTCGGTCACGCCATCCGGAAATGGGAAGAAGGCATCGGAAGCCGCCGCCGTTCCCGCAAGCGACAGCTTGGCGTCGAAGGCCTTCCGGGTGGCGATGCGCGCGGAGTCGACGCGGCTCATCTGGCCGGCGCCGATTCCCACCGTCCCTTGTCGGTCCGCGATCACGATCGCGTTGGACTTGACGTGTTTGACCGTCTTCCACCCCATCCGCAGAGCTTCGATCTCCCCGTTCGACGGCGCCCGTTCCGTCACCTGCTTCAGTTCGTCCAGCTCGGGGAATCCACTGTCCCGGTCCTGATACAGAACGACATTCTCCAACAAGACGGCCGTCATCATCGCCGTATCTTCATCCCAATAGCGATCGGGAATAGTAACCACCCGCAGGTTCTTGCGCTTCGCGAACGCGGCAATCGCCGCCTGCTCATAGCCTCGGGCGATCACAACCTCGAAGAATATCTGCATCAGCTCCCGGGCGAGCACTTCCGTCACGGTGCCGTTCACGGAAACGATCCCCCCGAAAGCGCTGGTAGGATCACACGCCAGCGCACGCCGGAAGGAGGCAGTCACCTCGCCACACCAACCCGCGCCGCACGGGTTGGTGTGCTTGACGATGCCCACACAGTTGCGCCCGAGATCGCGCGCGAGGTTGAAACCACCGGCGATATCGAGATAGTTGTTGAACGAGAGTTCCTTGCCCTGGTGCTGCACCATCTTCAGGAAGGCGGAATCGGCGGCAGTCCGGTAAAGGCCCCCGTGTTGGTGCGGGTTCTCGCCGTAACGGGCATCAGCCACCTTGACCAGTCCGATGGGAAGTCGTTCCGGAAGCGGCTCCGGCGGCGCGAGCGACCGGAAGAACTGGTGGATCGCGGCGTCGTAAGTGGCGGTCAGGGCAAACGCCTGGGAGGCGAGACGCACACGCATCTCCGGTGATGTCGTCCCGCCGCGGTCCATCTCCGCGATCACGGCATCGTACTGTCCAGGGTCCGTCACCACCGTCACATGTGCAAAATTCTTGGCCGCCGCCCTGATCAGCGCGATTCCGCCGATGTCGATGAACTCGACCAACTCCTCCGTTGTGAGCGACTCGGAACGGTATTTCTCCTCGAACGGGTAGAGGTTCACCACCACGAAGTCGATCGGTCGAATGCCGGACTCCAAGAGGGTTTTCACGTGGTCGCGATTCCCCCTGTCGGCCAGAATGCCGCCGTGGATCTTCGGGTGCAAGGTCTTTACCCGCCCGTCCAGGATCTCGGGACTTCCAGTATAAGAGGAGATCTCCTGGCATTCGATTCCTCGATCCTCGAGGTGTTTCTTCGTACCCGAGGAACCCAGCATGCCGATACCCGCCCGAACAAAAGCGTCGGCGAGCTTCTCCAATCCCGATTTGTCGGTCACGCTGATGAGCGCTGCCGAATCTTTGGTTTTCACAGGAACTTCTCCAGATTCCGATCCGGAAACAACCGTTTTAACGCCTCTCGATACCTCTCGAAGGTCTTCTCGACCACATCGTCGGGGAGATCCGGCGCCGGTGGATTGTGGTCCCAGCCGATTCGATCCAGGTAG
>JBGSIK010000302.1:0-4683 GCA_041742575.1 Candidatus Krumholzibacteriia bacterium | reverse complement strand
TCTCGACCTGCGGGCTGCCGAAGCCGATATCGAAGCCACGCGGGCTTTGTCGACCGCGGCGTACTGGGAGGCTTTTCCATCCGTGGACCTCGTGGGTTCGTTGGGAGGGAGCGGGCTTTCGGGCTCTCCCCGCGATGTGATCTTCGGGACCGACACGCTGCGCACCAATGTCGAGGGGAGTATGGGCGACGCCTCGCGCCAAGCGCTCGAAGGCGACTTTCCGTCGTGGAGTGTGGGTGTGGAAGTGAGCATACCGATCGGGTCTCGCAGCGGAAGGGGAGAGAGAGACCGGCTCGAGGCGGAAGTGGCTATTGCGGAGCAACGATACATCGCGGAGGCAAGGTTTTTGGAGGAGCAGGTACGGGCGAGCTATCGGGAGCTCGCGAACGGACAACGCCGCCTGCAGGCGGCGAGGGAAGGTGTGGCGGCCGCTCAGGAACAGGTGCGAATCGGGATGATCGAGTTCCAAAACGGCCGCAGTACCGCGTTCGAATTGGTGCGCCTGGGCGCGGATTTCGCCGTCGCCCAGCAACGATACTCGCAAGCGCTGGTCCGGAGCGCCAAGGCAGCCGCATCCCTTCGGCAACTGACATCGGGAGCCTATGCTGGCGCATCTCTGAAATAAGGGAAAGAGGAAGAACGAAAGGCACTAGCCCATGAACACGATGATGGTCGCTGCGAAAAGACTGTTGCTCCTGCTCGCGTTTGCGGCCGCGCTGGCCGCGGTGAACGGGTGCGGCGCGGACCAAGCCCGCGGACGCGGTTTCACCATGCCCCCCATGCCCGTGGAGGTGAGCTCCGTCCGGGTGCAAACGGTCGAGGACAGGTTCGAGGCCGTGGGAACGATCGAAGCTCTCGAGAAAATCACGGTGGTGTCCGAGATCGACGCGGCCGTGACTGCGCTTCCCTTCAAAGAGGGGGGCGTCATGAGGAGAGGCGATGTCATCGCGCAGCTCGACGACATCCAGCTCGCCGCCGAAGTAGCGCGCGCCGACGCCCTGCGGGCCCAGAGCAAGGTGACCTATGACCGGGTGAAGTCCGTCGTCGAGCAGAACGCCGGCGCGCCGCAGGACCTCGACGACGCTGCAGCGGCATTCGCGGTCGCGGACGCGAACCTCAACGTGGCGAAGGCGCGGCACTCCAAGACCCGGATCGTCGCACCTTTCGATGGGATCATCGGAGCGCGACTCGTCAGCGTGGGGACCTTCCTGAGGGCGGGCCAGGCCATCGCGGATCTGGCGAATATCGACGAGATCCGGGTTACATTTTCCACTCCGGAGCGCTTTCTGGGACAACTGAGCCAGGGAGCAACGGTCAAGGTCTCGACCACGGCGTTTCCGGGGCACGAGGTCAGTGGGAAGATCATCGTGATCGAACCCGTCATTGACCCCGGCACCCGATCGGCCCGCGTAGTTGCCCGTGTCTCGAATCCGGGCCGCAGGTTCCGCCCCGGGATGTCGGCGAACGTCTCCGCGGTATTGGGCCAACGGACGAACGCGATCACAATTCCGAACGAAGCCGTATTCGGGAGCGGCAACCAGTCGTTCGTGTTCGTGGTGGGGCCGGACAGCACGGTCGCCCGGGTTCCGCTCACGCTGGGGACGCGGTTTTCCGACGTGGTTGAAGTTGTGAACGGACTCGAACCCGGAATGACCGTGGTGCGGGCCGGGCATCAGAAGCTCTTCGACGGCGGAAAGGTGATGCCGATGCCCGCCGAGAGCGAAGCGAGCGAAGCGAGCGAAGCGAAGCCTGACAGCGCCAGGATGGGAGGCTGAGGAACATGAAGCTGAGTGTCACTTCCATCCAGCGCCCCGTATTCGCCTTCGTCATGAGCCTCGCGATCCTGCTCTTCGGGATCATCTCGTTCACACGCCTGCCGGTCCGGGAATACCCGGACATCGATCCGCCGATCATATCGGTCGTCACCCTCTACCGTGGCGCGAGCCCGAACGTGGTGGAAACCGAGATCACGAACGTCCTCGAAGAACAGTTCGCGACGCTCGAAGGTGTCAAGACGATGACCTCTTCGAGCCGCGAACAGGGTTCGGTCATCACCATAGAGTTCGAGCTGGGCAGAGACGTCGATGAAGCGGCAAACGACGTGAGGGACCGCGTTTCTCGTGTGCGCGGGGATCTCCCCCGCGAAATCGACGACCCGGTGATCTCCAAGGTCGACGCCAACGCGCAGGCCATCATGTGGCTCGCGCTTTCCAGCGACCACCACGACGGGCTCGAGCTCAGCGACGTCGCCGATCGCGTCTTGAAGGAAAGGATTCAGCGTCTCACGGGCGTGGGCTCGGTCATCATCGGAGGCGAACGGCGGTACGCCATGCGGGTGTGGCTGGATCCCCTGCGCATGGCGGCGCACGGGCTCACCACGCAGGACGTCGAGGCGGCGATCCGGAGGGAGAACGCCGAGATCCCCGCGGGCAGGGTCGAAGGCGCGGAACGCGAGTTCTCGGTTCGCACGCGCGGGGAACTCTCTGAGCCCGGGGAATTCGGCGCGATCATCGTATCGCAGAACAGAAACGACATCGTGCGGCTCCGCGACGTGGCCGAGGTCGAAGTGGGCGCGCAGGACGAGAGGACCGTCGCGCGCTACAATGGAAAGACCGCGGTCGGCCTGGGGATCGTCAAGCAGTCCAGAGCCAGCACGGTGGATGTCGCCGCGGAGGTTCGCAAATCCCTGGAGGAATTGAGCACCCTTTTGCCCGAGGGCATGAAGATCGACGTCGCGTACGACTCTTCGACCTTCATCAATGAATCGATCCACGAGGTCGCGCAGACCCTCATCATCGCCATGTGCCTGGTGGTTCTCGTGGTGCTCGCTTTCTTGAAGAGCTTCCGGGCCACGACCATCCCCACGGTCGCGATTCCGATCTCGATCATCGGGGCTCTTGCCGTGGTCTACGCGGCGGGGTACACCATCAACATTCTCACGCTGCTGGCGCTGGTGCTCGCGATCGGGCTGGTGGTGGACGACGCCATCGTCGTGCTCGAGAACGTTTATCGGCACATGGAAATGGGAAAGAGTCGCCGGCAGGCCGCCCTGGACGGGAGCCGGGAAATCGGGTTCGCGGTCGTCGCGACGACGATCACCCTGGTGGCCGTTTTCATACCGCTTGCATTTCTCACCGGGTCGGTCGGCAGGCTCTTCAACGAGTTCGGCGTCTCGCTCGCCGTAGCGGTGCTCATTTCCGGTTTCGTCGCGCTCACCCTCACGCCCGCGCTCTGCGCCAAGCTTCTGCGCCCGCTCCACGGTGCCGGGACCGGCTGGGCCACGCGTTCGTTCGACGCGTTCTTCGGCTTCCTCAACCGGGCGTACGAAACCACGCTCCGGTTCGCGCTCCGCCGTCGCGCTCTGATGATGGTCGGAGCCGTTCTCGCCGTGGCCGCGAGCGTTCTTCTCTACAAGCTGCTTCCGAGCGAACTCGTGCCCACCGAGGATCGGGGAATCGCCTTCGGCATAGTGATCGCGCCGGAGGGCGCCACACTCGACTACACGGACAGATACGTGCGCGAGGTGGAAAGGCGCGTGATGGATCTTCCCGAGCGGCGGGGGCTGTTCACGGCGATCGGGCTGGGGTTCGGGGGTCCGGGGAATGTGACCAACGGGTTCATGTTTCTCGGCTTGAAACCGCGGGGCGAGCGGGACAAGTCCCAGCAACAGATCGTCCAGGAACTCTTCCCGGCATTGATCTCGATACCCGGCGTGCTGGCCTTCGTCATCAACCCTCCCAGCCTCGGCGGGACGGTAAGCTCGAGCCCGGTCGAGTACGTGATCCAGGCCGACACTTACGAGAAACTGAGCGAATCCGTCGGGGTCATGATGGCAGAGGCGTCACAGCTGGGATACCTGGTGAACCTGGACACCGACCTCCGTCTCAACAAACCGCAGCTCGACGTCACCATCGACCGGGAGCGCGCCTCCGGTCTCGGCGCGTCGGTCGCGGACATCGGCACAACGCTCGAGACCTTTCTCGGGGGACGCGTGGTGACCAACTTCAAGCGCGGGACGAAACAGTACGATGTCATCCTGCAGATGAAGCCCGCCGCGCGCGCCACCCCCGACGCCATCCCCGAGCTGTACATCCGGGGCACGGGCGGTCTGGTCCAGCTCGCCAACGTCGTCAAGATCGAGGAGAGCCTGGCGCCGAAGGAGCTCAATCACTACAACCGTATTCGCTCGGCGACCATCACGGCCAACCTCGCCCCCGGAGTGAGCCTCGGCCAGGCCCTGAACGATCTCGACGCCATCGCGACCACCAAGCTTCCCGCAGGCGTCAAACGCGAATACGCCGGCCAGTCGCTCGAGTACAAATCCTCGAGCTCGAGTCTCTACCTCCTGTTCCTCCTGGCCATCATCTTCATCTTCCTGGTGATGGCCGCGCAGTTCGAGAGCTTTGTGCATCCCCTCACCATTCTGCTCTCTGTGCCCCTGGCCGTTCTGGGGGCGTTGCTGACGCTCTTCATCTTCAAACAGAGCCTCAACATCTACTCGCAGATCGGTCTCATCATGCTCATCGGTCTGGTGACGAAGAACGCCATTCTGATCGTGGAATTCTCGAACCAGCTCCGAGCGCGCGGGGAGAAGCTCTTCGAAGCCGTCATTCGGGCGGCCACGATCCGCTTGCGGCCGATTCTCATGACGTCTTTCTCCACGATCTTCGGCGTGCTGCCGAT
>JBGSIK010000301.1:0-2191 GCA_041742575.1 Candidatus Krumholzibacteriia bacterium | reverse complement strand
GACCGCGTGGGATCGCTCGTCGACGTGCGCATTGCGGAACGCAGCGAGTCCGGCCGCGTGCGCAAGTTGGAGATTGTGACCAGCCAGGGCACCTACGGCGCGGAGGCGGACCGGATCCGCTGGGTGCTCGCCCTCGACCCGGACCGGGGAACGATCCTCCCCAGCACGATGTTCGAGCTGCGCAAGGAGATGCGGGACGGCCGGCTGGCGTTCATCACGGTGGTGGGCGGAGGAAACGGACACGGGGTCGGCATGTGCCAGAACGGAGCCATCGAGATGGCGCGGCGCGGTTATCCATACGACGTGATCCTGTCACATTACTACCCGGGCACCAAGCTCGTGCGCACGTACTGAAAGCGGGGAAGTGGGCGCGAATACGCCGCTCACCGAGCACTCGAGATGTCCGAACAAGAAGAGATACTTACCCCCGAGATCCGGTTCCATCTCATCAAGAAGATGGAACGGCACAAAGTGATCGCGCTCGGCGGCGCCACGCTGCTTCCGCACGAGGCCAAGTACATTGAATTCCACAGCGTGGCCGGCGTGATCCTTTTCGAACGGAACATCCACAGCTTGTCCCAGGTGAACGAGCTCATCGGGAGAGTGACGGAGCAGCTTTCCGCAACCGAACCCGATTTACCGCCGCTGGTGATGGCGGACCACGAGGGAGACCTGGTCGCCGAGCTCCGGCGGATCATCGGCGCGCCGCCGTCTGCGATGGCCATCGCGGCCACCGGCGATCCGGACCTGGCCAGGGAGGTCGCGCGCGAAACCGGTTTGGCCATGAGGAAGCTGGGGGTCAACGTCGTTCTCGCTCCGGTCGCGGACTGTTTCTTCGATGCGGCCAGCCCCATCACCGGGCTGCGAACATTCGGCGCCGAGCCGGAGCGGGTGGCCGAGTTCGTCGCCAGCACGATTACCGGCTTCCACGAGGCGGGCGTTCTCTCATGCGCGAAGCATTTCCCCGGTCACGGCGCCACGCCCGACGATTCCCACGATACTCTGCCCGAAGTGCGGAAGTCACTCGACGCGCTTCGCCGGGAGGATCTGGTGCCGTTCCGGCGCGCAACGGAAGCGGGTGTGGACATGATGATGATCTCCCACGTCGCCTTTCCTCTGGGGAGCGACCTGCTGGCGCCCGCGAGTTTCGACGCGCGGATCGTGAACGGTCTCCTGCGGCAAGAAGTCGGATTCGATGGCGTCGTGATCACCGATTCCCTGGAGATGGCCGGCGCCAGGTGGTATGCGCAGGGTTACAGGGGAGACGTGCCCAGCGGGGGCGGGTTCGAGCGTTCCCTCCTTGCCGGCGCCGATTTGCTCTTGCACACGCGGCCGGTGTCGGATGCCGTCGAGGTGGACGGCGCGGCCGAACCGGTCATGTCCCTCAACGTGATGGAGACCATCATACGGACGCTGGAGAAGGTCGTCGATCGAGAGCGAATCGAAGAGAAGCTGGTTGCTGCGGCGGAAAAAAACGAGGCGCTGCGAAATGTGCTGGATATCCTGGACCGTTCCGGCCGCAGGGTGGCGGATCTGAGAAAGAGGGCCGCGCAGGGCGCGCCGTCGCCGGTCAAAGCGCTCCGTGGCTCCAAGGTGATCCAACTGGACACTTACCCGTCCGCGCCCGCGGTGTACCGACGGGTGGCGCAGCAGAGCATCACGCGGCTGGCGACGAGACCGGAACAGAGGACGTTTCCTTCCGACAGCGCGTGTGTCGTCGTGCCGGTCGAGTACGCGCCCAGCCAGTCGCTCAAGAAACACGATATCGACGGCTTCGTCGACGCGTTGTGCAAAAACTTTCCGCGCTGGCAGCGTACCGACGTGGTGACGCGGTTCGTGGTCGGTGAAGATGGGGAGACCTACCCGGACATCCGCATGGGACCACCGGTCGTCGACGCGGCGCGATTCACCGGAGCTGAAGCGACGCCGTTCGAGCCGTCCGGCGAAGAGGAAACGGTGGTCGTGTTTTCCTGCCGCGGCAGGCCGCCGGATGAGTTCTTGACCGCTCTCGAGGCGGTGGCGAAGAGGTACGAGCCCGCGGTAGTGCTCGTGCTGGGGTGGCCGGTCACGGAATGGGTTCCGGAAACGACACCGGTACTGTTGTGTTTTGGCGCCTCGCCGCAAGTGGCTTCGGCCGCGGCCGAAGTGCTCGCGGGCAAAAGAGAGCCCGTGGGTGAGGCCCGCGGCCTGT
>JBGSIK010000300.1:0-7873 GCA_041742575.1 Candidatus Krumholzibacteriia bacterium | reverse complement strand
CCCGGATCCTCGGAAAACCCGGCCTTTCTCTTGAGGGTGAAAATATCAACGTACAGCTGAAATACGGTGCGGAGTTCGTGTGTTGGACCTTGCGGTCAGTGGAACACGTGGCGGTCGAGCGGGCGGACGTGGTGTTCGTCGGGTACGGCGTCGTCGCTCCCGAGTACGGCTGGAACGACTACAAGGACATCGACGTGTCCGGCAAAATCGTCGTGGTTCTGGTAGGCGACCCGCCCGATCCGGATGAGGCACTTTTCGCCGGCCGCGCGATGACGTATTACGGGCGGTGGACATACAAATACGAAATCGCCGCCGAGAAGGGCGCCGCGGGTGTGATCGTGATCCACAGCGACGAGCAGGCCGGCTATCCGTGGGCCGTGGTCGAGAACAGCTGGTCGGGGGAGCAATTCGATGTGGTGCGCGAGGACGGCGGCGCATCGAGATGCACGTTCGAGTCGTGGATCACCGCTGACGCGGCGGAAAGGATGTTTATGGCTTGCGGCGAAACACTCGCGGAGGCTCGGGCGCAAGCCGTCTCGCGCGAATTCCGTCCCCATTCCCTCGGCGTTCGGGGTACGGTATACATCGACAAGACCATCCGCAAGCTCGATTCGCACAACGTGGTCGCGCGATTGCCGGGGAATGACCAAGTGCTTTCGCAGGAGCACGTCATTTACACGGCGCATTGGGACCACCTCGGCCACGGCAAGCCGGTCGACGGCGATTCGATCTACAACGGCGCCTTGGACAACGCCTCCGGCGTGGCGGGCGTGCTCGAGATTGCGCGCGCGTTCGCCGCGCGCCGCAAAGAAATCAAACGATCGGTGTTGTTCATCATGACGACCGCCGAGGAAAGCGGGCTGCTGGGCGCCCAGCACTACGTCGACCATCCGCTCTATCCGCTCGAACGGACGGTGGCGATGATCAACGTGGACGGACTCAATGTCTGGGGGCGCACAAGCGACGTGACCGTGGTCGGGTACGGACAATCCGACCTGGACACTCTGCTCGTCGCGGCAGCCGCGTCCCAGGATCGCCGGACCCTGGGGGACCGAGAGCCCGAAAAAGGCTACTACTACCGTTCGGACCATTTCCCCTTCGCGAAGAAGGGGGTCCCGGCGCTGTACGCGGACGGAGGCGTAGAGTACATCGGACGTCCGCAGGGTTGGGGAGTGGAACGCCGCCGCGAATTCTTGCGGAACCGGTACCACAAGCCCTCGGACGAGGTGGACTCTTCCTGGGATCTGTCCGGAGCCGTCGAGGACATGGAGGCGCTGTTCAAGGTCGGACTGGAGCTGGCCACAACGAATGCGTGGTCGCAGTGGAGTGACAGAAGCGAGTTCAGGCGTGCTGGCGAGGAACTGTTGCAGAAACGTCGCTGACCGGTACCGGCACGGCCGCCGGTGATTGTTCGGCGACGATCCGGTAGCTAAGGAGCATTCGTACCGCGGGGCGGGCCATTCAACGATGTATACCGACGGCGATCGCAAATTGATATACGAGTGGAACACGGTGCCTCCGCTTCCGCCCTACGACCTCAAGTTGAACGATGAGACCTTGAGGGACGGGCTGCAGTCCCCCTCTATCGATCCTCCCCCGACCGCGAAGAAGATCGAGATCTTACACCTCATGGAGGAACTGGGGATTTACAGCGCCGCCCTCGGGATCCCGGCCGCGGGCCGTCAAGCCTACCAGGACGTGCTTGCCCTGGCCAAAGAGATCGCGGACCGGAGGATGAACATACGCGCCTATTGCGCGGCGCGGACCATGGAGAGCGACATCGCGCCCATCGTGGACATCTCGCAGAAGACCGGGCTTCGGATCCAAGCTGCCCTCTTCATCTTCTCCAGCCCGATACGTCAGTACATCGAGGACTGGAATGTGGACGAGTTGATGGTCGCAAGCGAAAAGGCCATCCGTTTTGCCCACGACCATGGCGTCCCGGTGATGTACGCCACCGAGGACACCACCCGTTCCCACCCCGACACGATCAAAAGGCTGTTCACCTTGGCGATGGAACTCGGCGTGGAGCGCCTTTGCATTTCGGACACTGCCGGGCATGCCACGCCCATCGGCGCGAGAAACGTGGTTTCATTCGTCAGCAAGCTGGTGAAACAAACGCGTGCGGATGTCGGGATCGATTGGCACGGACACCGCGACCGCGGCTTCGGTGTGTCGAACGCCGTCGCCGCCTATTTCGCAGGCGCCGACCGGATCCACGGATCCGCGCTCGGGATCGGCGAGCGCGTCGGCAACGCCGCCATCGACCTCATCATGGTGAACTTCAAACTGGCGGGCATCTTCAAGGGAGACCTTACCAAACTCCCCAGGTACGCCCGCACCGTCTCCGAGGCATGCGGCATCCCCATCCCGGACAACTACCCGGTGCTGGGTCGGGACGCGTTTCGGACTTCGGCCGGTGTGCACGCGGCCGCGATCGCCAAAGCCTACCGCAAGGGGGACGCTTGGCTCGCAAACCGCATCTACAGCGGCGTGCCAGCCGACATGTTCGGCCTCGAGCAAATCATCGAGATCGGTCCCATGAGCGGCAAGTGGAACGTGCGACACTGGCTTTCGCGCAACAACATCCCGGAGACCGACGAGCTGGTGGAACGGATCCTCGCGCACGCGAAAAAGGCGGATCACATTTTGAGCGACGCGGAGATACTTGGTGTGATCGAATCGGAGAGTGACGGCTAGCCTTCAGTCGCCCGCGTACAGTGACTTGACCCCGCCCCACGTCTTCGTTTTCACGGGCACGCTGTTGTCGCGCACGTATACGCCGAACAGCGGTATTCCATCACTGTAGAAGCCGTTCCCGTCCTTGTCACCCCAAGCGGTGATCCGGATGCCGGTGGCGGCCGACCAGCGAACGCGGAACTTCTGGGTATCGGCATACCAGCCGTCTCCGACCGGCGTGGAAACGGCAAAACTGGGGATGGGCTGTATGTAATACTCGAGGGGCTGGCCGTTCATGATGACGAGTGCGGTCGACTGCGGCGGGTCCGGAATGAACCGCACGTAGAGATTGCTGAGCTGCCGCGGGCAGTGAAAGAACCCGTCGACGATGAGGTAGAAATCGTTGCTCATGGTGACGAACTCGTTGCGCCCGTCCGGCGACGGTTCGAAGCCGACCAGGTTCGGAGCCCGATACACCTCGAGGGGAATGCGCTGCTCCACCTTGTCCCACAACACCGACCCTCCGACCGAGTAAGCGGGGTCGTAGTTGGGATCGGCCGGCTCCAGCAGCTGGTAGCGAGCGGTATCGTAACGAAACGTCGCCGCCGTGCTCGGATACACCAATAGCGCGGGCTCGGCGTGGGTACACACCACCGTCGAGCTCAGCACTCCCCCCAGGGTCAGAAGGAAAAGAAGTACCCGGGGCACAGAGCTTTCTGTCGTGCCGGACATTTATCTCTCCATCGAGACTATGTCGAACTCCACATACCCGGGGTTCCGGTTCGTAGTTGGTGGTCCAACGCTGTCAGGCTCTCTCCCGGGCCGCCGCCAGGGCCGGCCCGGAAGCGGTGATCCCTCCCCTCACAAGTCGTTGCATGATTATAACATTTCGCCGCGGCCAGCGGAACCCCTTTGTGCGCCCGTCCTGTGGTCTTCGACACTCGCTGCCGAAGAAGCGTCGTAAGCCATTAACCCACATCCGGTTAAGCCCATTACCCCGATTCCCCGCGCCGGCTTCAGGGGGCAAATAATTGTTTTTCGATGTTGGAGCCCAATGATAAACTGCGTTACGTTTCGTAACGGGCGGGTTCCATCCGATGACGAACAGGAGGCCTAGGGATGCAATATCGTCGCTCCACGGTGCCGAAGGAGTTGCTGGTCGCGTTGCTGCTTTCTCTTTCCATCGCGTGCGGCGGTGAGAAGACCGACGAGAAACCGGACAGCACACCACCGGTCACCACGTCCGGCGAGCCGCGTTACGGCGGCACTCTCATTCGCCAACTCGAGTCCGAGTGCAAGACACTCAATTGGATCATGTACACCACGAACTCCGAGAACTTCGTCTTGAAGTATCTGTACGATCCGATGGTGGGGTTTGATGAAAATCTCGAATACATCCCCGTGCTGGCGAAAGATTTCGAGCTGAGCGCTGATCACCTCCGCATCACGGTCCACCTGAGAGACGACATCCACTGGCACGATGGCCGCCCGATCACGGCCCGGGACGTCAAGTTCACCATGGACAGAATCAGGGATCCCGCGGTACCCGCGCTCAACAAGGAAGGCTACTTCACGAAGCTGGACAGCCTCGAGGTGGTGGACGAGCACACCGTCGTGTTCCATTGGAAGGAGCCGTACTCTCCTTCGGTGTACGCGCTGACCCAGATCACACCCGTCCCCGAGCATGTCTACGGGAAGGGCGATTTTCTGACCAACCCGGCCAACCGTGCGCCGGTCGGGAGCGGACCATACAAGTTCGAGGAGTGGCGCTCTTCGCAGTACATCAGCATCGTTCGCTTCGACGGCTACCACGGCAAGAAACCCTACATCGACCGGATCATATTCCGCGTCATCGAGGATGGCGCCGTCGCCCTGAACGCCCTCAAGGCGGGCGAGCTCGACGAAATGCGTCTCACGCAGATTCAGTGGGAAAAGCAAACCAACGATGAAGACTTCCTCAAGCGATTCAACAAGTACCATTACTACGTGCCCAGCTACAACTACGCCTGCTGGAACTGTCGCACCGAATGGTTCAGTGACCGGCGCGTAAGGCTGGCGATGACGAAGCTGTTCGACCGCGAGAGCATCAATGCGAAGATCTACTCCGGCTTCGCCAAGCCGGTGAGCGGGCCGTTTTACATCAATTCCTGGGCTTACGATCGCTCCGTCAAACCGCATCCGTTCGATCCGGAAGACGCCAAGAGGCTCCTGGCCGAAGCCGGTTGGACGGACTCCGACGACGATGGGATCCTGGACAGGAACGGCGTCCGGTTCGAATTCGAAATGCTCATTTCGAGCGGGAGTTCGATCGGCAAGCAGTTCGCGCAGCTCCTGCAGGAGGAATGCCAGAAAGCCGGCATCCAGATGAAGATCCGGCAGCTCGAGGGGGCCACCTTCTTCGACAAGGTGGACAAGGGAGAGTTCAACGCGTGCATGCTCCAGTGGCGGTTGGATCTCGATCCCGACGTCTTTGACACGTTTCACACTTCGCAGTTCCCCCCCACGGGATTGAACCACGGTTTCTACAGCAATGCGAAAGTCGATAGCTTGCTCGAAATCGGACGTACCGTTTTCGACCAATCGAAACGGGCCGAGATCTACCACCAGGTCCATCGGATCATGCACATCGATCAGCCCTACACTTTCATCAACGCGGTTCCGGAGAAACGACCGATCAACAAGCGCGTCAAGAACGTGGTGGTTTCCCCGGACGGGCCGTTCGACTTCTGGCCCGGCGCGGATTACTGGTACATCGATGAGTAGATTGCGGAGACCGCCCGGCGCTGAAAGACGAGACCGATGCTGACCTACATACTTCGACGCCTGGCATATCTCGTCCCGACGCTCCTCGGCATCACGATCGTCACCTTCCTCATCGTCAACTTGGCCCCGGGCGATCCCGTCCAGGCCATCCGGGCCGAGGAGATGCACGCGCGCATATCGCCGGACGCGTACCAGCAGATGCTCAAACTGTACGGTCTGGACAAGCCGGTGCACATCAGGTACATCACCTGGCTCAAACGCCTGGCTACGTTCGACTTCGGCGATTCGTTCCATAGCCACCGGCCGGTGATCAGGCTCATCCTGGAACGCCTGCCCGCCACGCTTGCGCTCAACATCGCTTCGCTCATCATTGCGCTGGTGATCTCGATACCCCTGGGATTGCATTCGGCCGTGCGACAGAACTCGCTCTTCGACAAAGTCAACGGGACCATTTTGTACATGCTCTATTCGCTGCCCGACTTCTGGGTGGCGTTGTTGCTGATCATGTTGTTCGGCGTCAAGCTCAAGATCCTCCCCATTTACGGCATGGAGGCGATCGACGCGCGAGATTTCGGATTCTTCGGGTACTGGGGGGACCGCATCCGCCACATGATCCTGCCGACGGTGTGCCTCACATACGGGTCGCTCGCGTACTTGTCGCGCTTCGTGCGCGGATCGACGCTGGAAGTGATCAGGCAAGACTTCGTGCGGACCGCCCGCGCCAAGGGATTGGAGGAGGACAGGGTGGTCTACAGCCACGTGTTCCGGAACACGATGATACCGTTACTGACCCTTATGGGGCTGCTGCTCCCCACGCTCATCAGCGGGAGCATCATCCTGGAGGCTATTTTCAGCTGGCCGGGGATCGGCGCGTTGTTCTACGACTCGGTGCGAGCGCGGGACTACCCCACCGTCATGGGCTTGAGCTTCATCAGCTCGCTATTGGTGCTGCTGAGCACACTCGTCGCCGACCTGCTGTACGCGTGGGCCGATCCCCGGGTCACATACGATTGACCGGGTGCGAACAAAAAAACCATGGACCGCCAGACGGAGAAAGATCAGCAACGGGCTGTCGCAGAGCGACGGACGAACACGCGGTCGGGGGCGACCTCCGAATTCGCTCGAACCATCTGGCGGCGGTTCCGTGCCGATAAGTTCGGCATGGCCGGCCTGGTGATCGTAGCTGCGATGTTCGTCGTTTCCTTCCTCACACCCGTGATCGCCAACAACAAACCCCTGATCATGAGATGGAACGGCAAGCTGTACTTTCCGGCCGTCGCCCAACTCCTCCCCATGCGCTGGTTCGTCGACTATCCCGAGCTGTTCACCGTTGACTTCGAGCGCGTCAAACACGACCCGGCGGTGGCGCTGTTGATGCCGCCTTTCCCTTACTCGCCATTGGCCTCCTCGCTCGACGACACGTTCCAGCCTCCCAGCGGCCGGCACCTCATGGGGACCGATGACTTGGGCCGCGACGTGTTCACCCGCATGCTCTACGGCACCGGGATCTCGCTCAAGGTGGGCTTGTTGGCTGTCGCGATTTCCTTGGTGATCGGACTGTCGGTGGGGGCTCTGGCCGGATTCTACGGTGGTGTCGTCGACGTGGTGCTCTCGCGCGTCATCGAGGTGGTGATGTGCTTCCCGTTCCTGTTCCTCATCCTGGCCGTGATCGTGTTCCTGCCTCCGTCGATCTACAACATCATGATCGTGATCGGAATCACGCGCTGGACTTCTATCGCCCGCTACACCCGCGGTGAGTTCATGAAGATCAAGAAGCAGGAGTTCACCGAAGCCGCGCGGGCCCTGGGCGCGACGGACCGGAAGATCATCTTCCGCCACATCCTGCCCAACTCGCTGGCGCCGGCACTGGTGACCGCCACCTTCGGCGTCGCCAACGCGATTCTGATCGAGGCGGCGCTGAGTTTCCTGGGACTGGGAATTCAGCCCCCCGAGCCGAGCTGGGGTGAGATACTGTCGGTGGGCCGCCGACATATCGAAATCGCCTGGTGGTTGGCCACGTTTCCGGGGCTGGCGATCTTCGGCACCGTCACCGCCTACAACCTGCTCGGCGAAGGCCTGCGGGACGCGACCGACCCCAAGCTCGCGCACACCGCCCGCCGCTGATCCCGCTCTCAGCGATCACTCGATAACGAATCCGCTCGCCAGCCGCGCGGCTGCTTGATATACACGGGTCGGTCGGCCACACGGGCACTCTCGGGCACGTGGTGGGTAGCAGCGCGCGGGTCCTGCTGTGGCTTGGGGTCGGCCGGCCCGATGCGCCCGGCCGACCCGCGTTAGATCAACTGCTGGCATCGTGGGCAGAAGTGCGTTCCGCGGCCGGCGAGCAGTGTTCGCTCTATCGCCGTGCCGCACCGCAAACAAGGCGCTCCCGTGCGGCCGTACACCGACAACTTCCCCTGGAACGCTCCCG
>JBGSIK010000299.1:0-6090 GCA_041742575.1 Candidatus Krumholzibacteriia bacterium | reverse complement strand
GGCGCGCGACCAGCGCGCGACCAGCGCGCGACTAGGGCCGCAGGGCTTGGTATCGTTCGAGCGCCGCGTACTTCACGAGCGTGTAGCGGTAGGTCCCGGTAGCCTTCATCGCCGCAGCGAGCGCGCCATGGAGATTGTCGTCCCAAACCGCGTACCGGTCGATGAACGCATCCGCCTCCGCCTTGTTCCCGTTTTGCTGGAGGGCCAGCACCTGGCGGAGCATCTCCGTCACCACATCGTTCAACCGGTCATACTGGATGAAGAGCCGGCCAGTCTTCTCGTTGTAGGTGAAGAGCCCTTCGTGGAGGTAATAGTTGAACTGCATCAATTCCATGGTTTCATAGATCTGGGCGCGTGAGGGTTTGTTCTTGAGGAAAACGCGGCGGGCGCCGTCCGCGTAGACGGCCCTTGCCACGGCATCGTCATAGTATCCGCTTTTGCGGAGCGCTCTCACCAGATAGAGCGTGATCAGATCTGCTTTGAGCTCTTCCAGGATGCTCGCCGAAGCCTCCAGCGCCTCGTCGAGGTCCCGGCCATCCTTCGTCCGATCGGGGCCGAGATAGTGCCCGATCTCGTGCCACAGGGTGCGATAGAACCCGCCGTCGGCGGTGAGGTCCTCTGCGTGCTTCGCCGCTACGGCGGCCTGGAAATCTTTCACCCGAATCTGGAACAGCTGAGGGTCTTTGAGAATGTTGTACCGCATGAGTATGGTGCGGCCGTATTTGCGCGCATGCGCGCTCTCGTTGGGAAGGATGGTGGCGGTGTTGGTGCCGCGCGACTGGCCGAAGTCGGCCACAATGTGATAGACGCCCACGGGTATGTCCTCGCGGACCTTCTTCTTGTCCCCGCTTCCGTCCCAACCGACCGGCTGGTACGGAAGCGAGTTCTCGAAGGACTGCATCCCCGAGATCGCCTGACGCAGCGCGTCACTTCGCTCGCGATCGCGCACAAGCACGTTCAGGCCGTAGAAAGCCTTCACGCCGTAAAGCTCGTCGTCGTAAACCTCGTACGCCCCGATCTGAGCATTGAGGTTCTTGAAACGCCCTGAGACCCAAGCTGCGTCTCCCGATTCGTAGTCGTCGCACAAAAGGTCTCTGGCCCGCAGGCGGAGGTACCCGGAAAAGTCGGGGTCCTCCGACTCCAGGAGCTCGGCCGCGTCGTTCAGGTGCGCGTACACCTGCATGAGCGGCTCGGCGAAGGCGACCGAATGCGGGCAGGCATAGAACGCCTTGTCGTCCGGACTCTCCGCGCGCTGCTCGAGGAATCCGCGAAGACCGGGGTGCAACACATCGAGGACGGGATAGTCGTCCAGCACGGCAAGGTCGGCCCGAACACTCTCCCGGTCGGACCTGCGGACCACGCTCCGCTCCGAGAGCAACCACGGGCGGGCATCCGGGTACTTGGCGAGAAACGCCTCGATTTCTTCGCGTGTCACTCCCCACGCATAAACGTTCCGTCCCGGCACTTTGTCTTCGACGGGCAGGAAGCGTTGGAGCTTGTTGTCGAGCCCGCGCACGATCGGTCCCTTGGCCAGGTAGTAAAGGTCGATCAGATTCTGCGTCGCTTTCGGAGAGCCCAACTTCTCGTCGAGCGCAACGAGCGCTTCGTAAGCGGAAACGGCTTGTCGGTGACGCATCAGCTCGTGCATGCGCTCGAAGATCAAGCCGACTTCGATTAACTTGTCGACCGCTCCGCGCTCGTTGTCGCTCAAACCCGAGAGATCGGGATCGAGCGTGATCGTGAGCGTCTTGTCGAGGATCTCCTGGCTTTCACGCTCCGGCATGTACCCCGTGGGGAGATCGACGGCCTGCGCCGATCCGGCGACTGGCACCAGCATCACCATGGCGACGACCGCAATGGCGCCGAGATTCCGTTTCTCGTCTGGCATGATGGTCACGGGCCTCGTTCCTTCCCGCGGGTTGTCCGCGCCGTGAACGCCCGAGAACCTCCTACTCGTTCTCCCAATGCTTCCCGATCTCGGGGTACCTGTCGAGGTACTTGCGGAACGTTTCTTTGATTTCGCCCAGGCGTTCGGGTGTGCGCGCCTCGAAGCGGAGCACCAGTTCGGGGAGGTTGGAGGACGCCCGCACCAATCCCCAACCGTCCGGGAACACCACGCGCGCTCCGTTGATGTCGATCACTCGATCGAAGTCGCGCTTGAAGTCGGCTGTCAGCTTTTCGACGACGCGGTACTTGACCTCGTCGGCGCACCGCGCCTGAATGGTGGGCGATGAAACGTAATAGGGCGTGGAAGCCATGAGTTCCGACAAGGTCCCCTTCTGGCGCGACACATATTCCGCAAAGCGAAGCGCCGCGTATACGGCGTCGTCGAAACCGTAGTAGTTGTCTGAGAAGAAAATGTGGCCGCTCATCTCGCCCGCCAGGAGCCCTTTCTCTTCATGCAGCTTGTGCTTGATGTGGGAGTGGCCGGTCTTCCACATGATGGGCACACCTCCGTGGGCGGCGATGTCCTCCTCCAGCGCCTGCGAGCACTTGACGTCGAATATGATCTTCCCGTGCGGGTTCTTCTCCAGGACCTGTCGCGCCAGCAGGATCATATACCGGTCGGGCCACACCACCTCTCCCTTTTCATCCACCAGGCCGAATCGGTCGCCGTCGCCGTCGAACCCGAATCCCATGTCCGCCCGCTCTTTGCGAACGCGCTCGGCAATCGCTGCCACGGCGTCCAACCGCGCCGGATCCGGTTCGTGGTTGGGGTAATCCGGATCGAGGTCCGTGAATTGCTCGATCACGGTAAGCCCGGCCTCGCGGAGGATAGCGGGCGCAAACGCGCCGGCGGTGCCGTTGCCGGTATCGACGACTACTGTCAGCTTGCGGCCGATCTTCACACGGCCCACGAGGTCGGCCATGTAATCCTTCGCGATAGTGACCTCGGTGTAGTCGCCCCGGCCCGCCACGAAATCCTCACTCTCACAGAGAGAGAAGACCTCCCGTATCCCTTCGCCCCCGAGCGTGCTCGAGAAACCATCGGCGAGCTTGAGACCGTTCCAGCCTTTCGGATTGTGGCTTCCCGTCACCATCGCGCCCCCCTTCACCTTGAACCGGTACTGCGACCAGTACATCATCGGCGTGAGGCACATCCCGAGCATGATCACATTCCGGCCCGCCGCACGGAGCCCCTCCACCAGGCCATCCTTGATATCGACGGAACCGAACCGACTGTCGTAGCCCACCACGGCGTCTTCGATACCGCGCCGGTGGAGGAACGTGCCGAACGCCCGGCCGATCGTCTCCGCGCTGCCCGCGTTCAATTCATCATCGTTTACGCGCCCTCGGATGTCGTACTCCCGGAACATCGTGGGTTCGAGTTTGGCCACTGGCGTGCACCTCCGTCTTTTCGCCCGGCTCCGGCCGTCACCTGGCTGTTCAACGACTGAAAATACGGGAAATGACAGGATCCGACAAGGTTTTTGTCCGGACGACCTGTGCGTACGCCGGACCTTGGGGACGCCGAACGGCCGTTCGGAGCCGTTCAGTGGGCGGCCCTCGGCGTAGCGCCGGTTACGGAGGCGCGCATACCGCCGACGATGCTGTAAGCGCGGACAATATCGCGTTCGTCGACTGCCCTCTCGTCCTCGGCCGCTCTGATGCGGATCCGGATCGGATCGGTGTCCGGGTCGAGCGCGTCCAGAGTCCGCCAGTAATCCACGTATGCCTCGACCCACATGTGACCCACGAGACGGTTCTGCCCGCATGCGAGCCCCACCACCGGCCGCGCCGGGATCCCGGCCGACCGCAGCAACGCTGCGAGAAGAACCGAATGCTCGGTGCAGTCACCGGATCGATCACGGAGCACCTCGAGGGCGGTCGCGAATCCCCTGCCGTAGTCCTTCTCGCTCACATGGGCGTTCACCCATTTCGCGATCTCGACCGCAAGGTCCCAGCTCCCTCGGGCTCCGGAAGCGGCCCGAACACTTTCCGCGGCCGCCGCGATTTCCGGGTGCTCTGATTGAATGTACCGATCGGGCAAGAGGAAGTCCGACAGGCGATCGCCGGGGACCGTGATCCGTTGCGACGTTTGCCGCGTGAGCCGCAGCTCGAGCCAGTCTTCGCCCTGCCCAACCACCTGTTGGTTCGGTCCGGAGAAGTCCTCCGCTTTCCATGTCGGCCGCGAAAACTCGAGCCGAAGCGTGACGTCCTCGACGGCGGAAGGCTCGGGTGGGAAGCCCTCGCAGGGGATCGTTGAATGGCGGATGACATCGAAATCCGGTTCCAGATCGATCGTTTTCATTTCTTGGGGCGTCACGCGCTCGAGCACGATCTCCATTCCCATCTGGACGAAGACGACGCGGAAGGGCAGGTAGTCCTCGTCGAACCACGTCGTAGACAACGGGACCGTGTCATCGCCCTCGCATTCCTCGAACGCCAGGGGCTGCTGTGCGCGGCCATCTATCTGCTCCGGTTTCGCGTCGACGCGCTGCACGTGCATCGTGGCGAATCCGCGGCGGTCGGGGTCGAACACGCGATAAGAGAACGACCGGCTCCCGGCGCGAAGCTCCCGCGCAACATGGAGGTCCGCTGCCGCCGCCCCCAGCGCGCCTTCTTCCCACGGGATGTTCTCCGTTTGCTCGAAACCGGCCGATTGGCTCCGGTGGCGGACGGTGTCCCCTTCGAGAACGGCGGTCGTTCTCACTTCCATCATCGACGACTGCAGTGACATTTCGAGCGACCGCATCCGGCCATCCCGATCATCCACAGCTTCTGAAGACATGAGCATTGTGATCGGCTGTCCCATCCGCGACATGTCCAATCGGAGCGTGGAGCGCGCGCGGACGCCGTCGGCAATGGCCATGCGGGTTTCGCTCGCGAAGCCGACAGGAGAACCTGCTATTTTGACCACGAACCACAACTCGGCCGGCTCTCCGGACGAGCTGTGGACTTCCGGGGCGTCCGGAGCGCCTGGACGCGCAAGCGGCGATCCCAGCAATGCCCCCAGAAGCAGTGCAACTGGGAAGGTACACAGCCACCGTGAACGGGAACCGGTATCCATACGACACCTCTCGAAGCGACGAAGCTTGCGGGCCCGATCGCCACCGACCAACGCTGCCATGAGTGGGGTTGCCGCGGGACCGGGACGGGTATGTCCGTCAAATTCACCATATCACGAAACACCGCCTTTCGTCAGCGGCAGGGCGCTCCAGCCCTGAGGGGCAAGAAAAAGGGCCCGGGCACTTGCCCGGGCCCCCGAGGCGGCCATACCGCCGACCGTGGGAGGGATTACGAGATGTTCACTTTGCGGCCAACCTTCTCAGGCTTTTTCGGAACGGAAATCTTGAGTATGCCGTCCTCCATCGTGGCCTGGATGCCGTCCTGGTCGATATCGCCGCCGAGCATGAAACTCCTTTCGAACTTCGTCGAACGGAACTCGCGCCGGAGTAGCTTCTTGTCCTCGGTCTCCACCGTCTTTTCGCCCTTGACGACGAGCATGTCTTTTTCGACCGAGACGTCGACGTCCTTCTTGGCGACACCCGGCATCTCCATCGAGAACACGTAGTGACCGTCGCTTTCCTCGATGTTGGTGCGCGGGAGACGCATGATCGGCTGGCTCTCGGCCTCGTCTTCGAACACGCGCGGGAAGGCGGGGAAAAGTCCACGGTTCAAGCGATCGAACAGCGTGTCCATGGTATCGAAAGGTGCGTACTTGACCAGATTCATTGTTCTACCTCCTGTCGACTGCGTTTCTTGACTTATCGTTTGTGTTCTTGAGTTCGATTGCTGATCCCGTGTAAAGCGAAGCGTGTGCCAAACCGGGCAAAACGTCGCAACCAATTATTATTATGTTAGTTACATAGTTCAAAGCACGATCGGGACCGCGTGCGGCAACCTGTGACTGCCAATATGTGCTGTCGCCTTGTCACATTTACGGAATCAACGTCAGGGCGTGCCGGCTAGACTGCCGCGGCCGTGCCTGGGCGATTGGCAACGGCCACGCACTCGCCGTATACTACCGGTGCTCGCCGGGGGGAACGGATCCCGCGGTTCGCGATCCACGCGGCGGGAAGAAACGGCTCGACAGGGGATGGCGGCCAGAGGGCATGATCAAAGGCATCGGCACCGACTTGATCGAAA
>JBGSIK010000298.1:0-2109 GCA_041742575.1 Candidatus Krumholzibacteriia bacterium | reverse complement strand
GCGAGCGGCGATTGCGGGGTGCGGTCGGCGAGGGCGCGAGGTCTGAAAGCCGTCATTGGGGATCTCCTTGAAGTTCGGCCCGGCCGCGACCGGAACTCGCGTCGCGGTGGAGGGCGAGGGCGAGTTGCACGTAGAAGGTGGTGTCGAACGAAGCTCCCACTGGATGGTAGCGGAGGGTCTCGCCGAACAAATTCCGGCACACGAAATCGGCCGCCAGGCGCTGACGCCAAAAGAGCTTCCTTACCGCGACGTCCACAACGGTGGCGGGCTCGATGCGGGAGCTGTAGAGGGTCGTCACCCCATCGACCGTGCACGGCGCCCCTTCGAGGGCATCGTAGGCGCGCCAGTGGGACTCCGACTGATAGGCGGCCATCGCCCACATCGAGAATGCCTCCCGCGGAGCGACCGTGACACGGAATGCCGCCCGGTAATCGGGCACCGCGTCCCACGCTTCACGGAACGGGGCATCGCCGGAGAGAGTTCGGAGGGCGCGAAAATCGCACTGCACGGTGACGGCCGGCGAGAAGTGGTGGTCGAGGCCGAAGGCCGCGCCGCCGAGCTCGCCCGTGTTACCCGGGACGACGCTGGTGGAGGAGGACGGCACGCACGACAAGGGATCGTAACTGAAACGGCGGGTCTCGAAGTAGGCCTCCGCAAAATGCCGGTAGAGCACGCTCAGCCGGGCCCGGGGGCCGCGTGTCGGCCGGAACGTCCAGGACAAATCGACGGCGGTGGTGCGGCTCTTCGGCATCTCGCGCGGTATCTCGGCGGCGCCGCCTTGGTCCTCCAGGAGGCTGTAGCCCCGGCCCGTCCAGTACCACAAGTCCTCGTTTTCAGCGAAACTCCTCTGGGCGTATGCGAGCGCAACACCCGCTTCGTTGCGTGCACCGAGGGTTGCCTTCGTGTCCCAGAATCCCTTGTAGGCGGGCGTCCCGCCGGTAAGAACAGCCATCCCGCCGGCCCGATGCCGCATGCCGGGGCCGGCCCCGAAATCCACACTCGCGTACAGAGAACCCCGCACGTCCTCGTCGTCAACGAGCGGATATCGGGTGATGATGGTCCGCCGTTCCACGCTACCGCCCACGGACGAGATGAGGGACGAGCGGCTGTGAACGATGGCGCCGTCGGCGAGATACCGGTGAGACTCCCAATCGTAGTCGAAGTCGAGCGCGTTTTCGCACCGGGAGAGTCGGTTCGATGTGAACTGCAGGCGATGGCGGATCGTCGTCCGCACCCGGATGGGGACCACGCCATCGACGCCGGCATGGACGTAGCGGAGGTCGGTCGGGAGTTCCCGGCCGAACGGCTCCGAGTAGAGGAAGTGTTGGTCCGCCTCGGCGAAACCGATGAACGGCATCAACCGGTTTCTCCCATGCCGTATTTCGGCGCCGAGTGAGGCGGTGAGACGCCGCGTCCCCGGCCAGGCGTTCATTCCGATATCGAGGACCTCCTTGGCGGAAGAGCGCGCACCACCTGCAATAACGGTGGTAGGCAACAAGCCGATCGCCTCGAAGGTGCGGTTGCGAATGGCGATGTCGGTGAAGTGGTGCACTTGAAGCGTCGTGTTCGCCCGGACGGTCCACCCGTCCCCGCCGAAACCGAATGTGACCGAGCCGTCGGGACCGATCGAGTCGACGTTCGGCGTGCGGAGAGGGGT
Source organism: Candidatus Krumholzibacteriia bacterium (assembly GCA_041742575.1). Taxonomy (GTDB): domain Bacteria; phylum Krumholzibacteriota; class Krumholzibacteriia; order WVZY01; family JAKEHA01; genus JBGSIK01. The sequence goes on along the minus strand of JBGSIK010000298.1, from coordinate 452 downwards.
CGCGGCGAATGGCCCCGGATCCCCGGTCTCATTGCCTGCCACGACGGTGCCCTGGACGGTCGTTCCCCGGCGAGGGATGCGGGTGCAGAACTGGATCAAGCCCACGTCGGTGAAGAGGCCATCGTGGAGTTGTGGAGTCGAAAGAACGACCACGGAATCGATTTGATCGACGCCGATGGGAAGGAGGTTCAGGCTTACGGCGTCGAAAGAATGTACGTCGGCGCGCTGCCCGTCGATCATGACGATCCAGCGCTGAAGGTCGAACGCCGAAAGGCCGTTGGGGCTGAGCTTCCAGGTGTAGCCGTCCGCCGTGATCGCGGCCCAGTCGTCGATGAGAAGAAAAACGTCAGTGAGGCGAGTGGCGCCGGCACGCTCGATCATCGCGCGCGTGAGCACCGTGCGGCCTTCTGCCGCGCGGCCCTCCGATAGCGCCCCCAAGAGGCAGGCCAAAA
>JBGSIK010000297.1:0-2287 GCA_041742575.1 Candidatus Krumholzibacteriia bacterium | reverse complement strand
CTCAAGAAGCTCAAAGCGGCGTCCACCGTCGGGGGCGGAATGTCGCGGTTCTTCTGGGCCGGAAAGAGCATGTGGACGGACGCCGAAATCCGGCGCCTGCTCTGCGCCGATTTCGGCGCCACCGAACCCTTCATCGCATCGTTCATGCCGCTCGAATCCCAGGTCGACGGTTTCGTCGATTACATGCGCGCCGCCGACTACCGCTCGTACCTTGCCGACGACCTGCTGGTGAAGGTGGACCGGGCGTCGATGGCGGTGAGCCTGGAGTCGCGGGATCCATTCCTCGACCACCACATCGTCGAGTTCGTGGCGGGACTTCCCACGCGTTATTTGCTGCGCGGCGGACAGGCCAAATATCTGCTCCGCTGCGTCCTCTATCGGTACGTCCCCCGGGAGATCGTCGATCGTCCCAAACAGGGATTCACCATCCCGCTGGACCTCTGGCTCAAGAACGAGCTGCGCCCTCTTCTCACGGATTACATCAACGAAGCGCGGATTCGCGGTGGCGGAGTGTTCGATTGGAACGTGGTCTCCCGCGAGCTCGCCGATTTCCTGAGCGGCCGGATGGCGAGCTCCACACGGATCTGGCTCGTTCTGGAATACGAGATGTGGCGCGAGCGCTGGGGTGCCTAGCGCTCTCTCGCCCGTCCCGAACATGAACTCGCGAGCGGAGTGAACGCGATTATCGCGCGCGTTTCCGCAGATTCTGCACGCCGCTGCGGACATTTCACGTTGCCCCCGAATTCGGTTTGCGCTAGTCTCTGCAGGCGCGACTGATTTCAAGACACACTCGCGGGAGCGACAATGGCGACCACACACACGGCAGAAGTATCCGCCGGCAAACGGTTCGAGTTCGGCAAGAACTGGCGCCAGTTCCTGTCCGTGGTCGACGACGATCGCGTCCGGGCGGCCGAGCAATCGCTGTCGGAGATGCTGCGCCTGGATACGCTCACGGGGAGATCGTTCCTCGACGCAGGCTGCGGGAGCGGTCTCTTCAGCCTCGCTGCCCGCCGGCTGGGCGCCAGGGTGCATTCTTTCGACTACGACCCGCAGTCGGTGGCATGCGCACGGGAGCTCAAGCACCGCTTTGTCCCCGAGGACGACGGCTGGACCATCGACGAGGGATCGGTGCTGGATGCCGAGTACATACGTTCGTTGGGACACTTCGACATCGTCTACTCGTGGGGGGTGCTCCATCACACCGCGCGTATGTGGGAAGGACTGGCGGTGATCGCTTCCGCGGTCGGGCTCGGCGGCAGGCTTTTCGTCTCCGTCTATAACGATCAGGGGCCGAAATCGGCGTTTTATCGGCGCGTCAAACGCATTTACTGCTCGGGTCCGACGCGGCGCGCCGCCGTGATCGGCGCGTTCGTGCCTTTCTATGTGCTGCAGGGATTCGCGTACGACACTTTCGCCGCCCGCAATCCCGTCCGGCGATACACCGAGTACCGGCGCAATCGAGGGATGTCGATCGTGCACGACTGGTTGGATTGGCTGGGAGGCTATCCTTACGAGGTGGCGAGACCGGAAGAGGTCTTCGACTTCTTATCGGCGCGCGGTTTCAAGCTCCTGGCGCTCAAGACGACGACGTCGCACGGCGTCAACCAGTTCGTCTTCCAGCGCGAGATGTGATCGTCACCGCGACCGGCGGCCGAGCTTGCGCAGCATCCCGATCAGTGCGTCTCCGCTTTTTCCCATGCTGCACAGCACCAGCCCGGCGATGGCTTTTGCGCTCCGCGGATGGGCGCGGATGGATTCCCGGTAGGTGCGCGCGGCGCGCACACGATCCCCCTTGGCGTGGAAGTGCCTGGCCAGACGTAACAGGTGATACCCGCGCGCCCGCGAGGCGATACCGGCGACGCAGGGGTGACTGCGGGCCGTGCGCTCCAGGATGCGGAGCGCGTCCGGCACCATTCGCTCGGCATCGGTGTAGTTACCCTCGTGCAAGCGCCGGACGGCCAGCGGCTCCGGCACGCACGCGAACCGGAAGCGGGGCGCCAGTCGTACGAAGAGCTCGAAGTCGTCGGAGCCGCTGCGTATCCCTTCATCCAGGGGGCCCACCACCTCGAAGCATTCTTTGCGGATGAGGGAAGAGCCGAGGGTGAAGAAGTCTCCCAGGAAGAGTTGAACCAGCACCTCATCGGCGGTCATCCGCTCGATGTTCCGCGGCAAGCGCACGGGTTGCCGCCTTCGCACACCGGTCGCGAGATCCAGGACATCGACATGCGAAAAGACCGCGCCGATGCGGCCGGCGGTGTCCTGCTCGAACACCTCGATCTGGCGGGCG
>JBGSIK010000296.1:0-2424 GCA_041742575.1 Candidatus Krumholzibacteriia bacterium | reverse complement strand
ATCGCGACGGGCGACACAAAGAGCAACGTCCGCCCGGCGAATGACCGGCGGCCAACGGCGGCCCGAGCGGGAGGGGCGAAGCTCGCTCATCGAACGACAGGTGGCCAACCGCCGCCCGCCCCTCAGCCGCCTTCAACCCACCACCCCGCCAAGAAGCTACCCGGCCAGGACTCGAACCTGGAACGAGGGGACCAAAACCCCTTGTGTTGCCAATTACACCACCGGGTATCCATCCACATGGGTGGCATGGACGTAAGTCGCTTGCTTGAAAGCGGTTAGCGACACATGCAACTCAATTCGCCAGGGCATGACCATGTAATGGCGAACGGTTATTGTCTGCGACTGGCAATCGTCACAGTATAGCGGTTTCAAAGCCGAGTTCAACCGGATCGGCCTATCATGTTCGCAGGCGGAGCATTCGAGTCGGCCAGACTGCACGGCGCCATTGCAGATCCGTCGCGCGACTTGTACTCGATTCCTTTCCGGTTGAGGCCGTCGGCCGAACCCGCTTCAGAGGGTTCTCCATCGTTGTGGGATTTCCAAGAGAACTTGCTCGCCGGAGTCCCTTACAAGTTCCTCAATCCTCTGACATCCGCGACAGTAGACGCTCTCGTGATTCAAACGTGCATAAACCTTGTTCCTCGCGCTCGGGGGATAGAGGTCGCGAAACCAGACGGTCTGCGCGTACATAGCGTAGCCTTCAAGAAGCAGCACGAACTTCTCATACTCCGGTCGCGATACTCTTTTCGCGCCCCGCCGGTTCTCGTCCAGTGGCACTCCCTCTATCTTCTCCCAGAGCGCATGAGATAACTCATGCACGGTTATTTCGGCGATGGCGTGTTCGTGTGCCGTGCCCGACAAGAAAGACACATAGATACCGTTTCTGTAGTACGACGCACCGCAGTGGTGCGCACGATCCGCACAAGTCATTCCGATTTGTTCAGAATAGCTTTTGATCCGCCGCCTGTGAAGCAGTGCCCTTATGAACCCGAGGCGTCGCTTGAGGTTGCGGATGACGTGGCAATGAAGTTGGCCGTAATCCCACACGCTGATCTTCCCGAGCGAGACTCCTGTTCGCTTTTCGATTCTTGGCTGGTAGAAATCGATCGCGCTTCGATAAACAGCGAGAAAGAACTCCGTTTCCGTCTTCTTCGGCGTTGTCCCGGCACTCGGCCTGGCGACTGCTTTTGTCTGGTCGGCGGATGGTTGGAGAATTCGCGTGATCTCCGCACGCACCTCGTTCAGGACTACGCCGGACTTCTCTAGCACTCTGGCCACGACCCCTTCGGATTCGCGCAGCAACCCCAACAGGATATGCTCGGTGCCGACATAGTCGTGGCTCAGTTTCTTCGCCTCTTCGATTGCGTATTCGATTACGTGCTCGGCACTTGGCGCGCGAGGGGGATTATCGGCACCGTGAGGATTCAGTCCGCGGTGAACAAGCCTCTCAACTTCGATGGAGATTGCAGTCCGGTCAATTTGAAGGTTTTCCATCGCGTGGGCCGCTACGCCGCTATCGTCCCTGAGTAGACCCAGCAGGACATGCTCCGCTTCGACACGGGAATTATTGAGCCTACGGGCCTCCTGGCTCGCCGCTTGGAATACTCTCCGAGCACGTTTGCTGAATCGCTGGCGGAGTGACACCTGCGCGACGCCTCCCAGCTTTGAGTGATTACAGGGGCGCGAAGTCGGAGGGGTGCGAACGCCGATGCTGCTCGAAGCGATCAAAGAGCACCGAGTCATCGGGAATGAGGCGTGCGTACTGGGCATCGAGTAGTGGTTCGTGATGCCCCAAATCCTCATTGGTGCTGAAGAGCTGGCTCGCACATTGCAGTAGACCAGCCACCGACGCGAGGCCGAAGAACTCATAGCCTCGTTGAGAGTCGGCGAGTTGCTCCGGGCCGAGAAGCTTAACGGCGTGAAGCACGCCGCCGTTCATAGCAAGGCCGTGGGCACGAAGGAGCGCGGACAACGCAACGTCGCCTTGTTCTCTCGCGCCGGCGGTTTCGTGCGTCGCAGCTCGATTCCAGACCAACTTGGCGTCGGTCATTTGCTACTGCCCTCCCGCCGATTCGCGCGTTCGCGCCCCAGCCACCAGCCAGTCTACCCCTTCCGATTCGGGGGAGCAAGTCCCAGTCAACTCGCGCCGTATGAGGTCGGTGCCTGGCAGACGGAGGCTCGCATTCTCTTGATCGGCGGTAGTCTTGTTCTCCTTGGAGCATCGAAACCGTTAGGGAACACGGCCGCCGACGCCGCCTTCACCGTGACCACGCCAGGTCGTCGTTCCGCGGCCGTCGCCTTGCTTTCCGGAATTGGGATCTGTCCTGCGCGACCCCCAAGCCCGCGTCGTGATACGTCTTTTCCCCGCGGAAAGGGAACTTCGCGTTGCCCAGGCCGCTTCCGGGCTCAAGAAACACCACAGGC
>JBGSIK010000295.1:0-3184 GCA_041742575.1 Candidatus Krumholzibacteriia bacterium | reverse complement strand
CAAGATCAGCTTGCAGAAGGGCAGGGCGCGCGTGCCGCAGATACCGGAGCCGGTGACCGAAGCCGCCTTCATCCTGTCGATGTCCGGCGAGAAAGCGAGCGTAGCGAGCGCGTCGGCGCACGTCGGGCGCTCCGTCGTCCGTATCGACGGCGACGCGTCGTCCCTCAAACCATTGTCGGCGACATTCGTTCTCAAGTGCAAGGAGGCGTACCGGAGCGATTTCCAGACCCCGCGCGCGCCGGCGCCGCGCCCGGAGGTGTTGCGCGACATCGTTGTCGAGGGCACGGTGTGGCAGGAGAATCAGGGGCTTCGCGAGCGGGGAGTGCTGACGTCCTCGGGCGGCACGATCACGAACGTCGATTACAAAGATCTGCGCGCGGAGTTCGAGGGGAATCCGGAAGAGTTCCGTATCACGCGGTTTGCCGCGCAGTCGCTCGGCGGCACCATAGAAGGAACGGGCACCTACCAGCCGAAACGCGTTCCGCCGAGCTTCGATCTTTCGGCGCAGGTGAAGAGCGTGGACGTGATGCAGTACTTCACCTACAAGGTGCCCGCGCTCGCCCAGTTCATGTCGGGGCGCATCGACTTGAACCTCGCGATGCATGGCGGCGGCAAGACGTGGGACGAGATCAGACCTACCCTTGCGGGTAACGGATCGGGCGTGGTGTTGGAGGGCGCGCTCATGGGGGTCAACATCGCCGAGGAGTTGCTCAGCGGTCTAAGCCAGGTGCCGTTCGTGGAGGCGGCCGCGCTGGACCGTATCCGGCAGCGGAATCCCAAACTCTTCTCGGGCAGCAACACGGCGTTTCAGGATCTCAAGGGCGAGGTCAGTATCTCGGACGGTAAGCTGCACTCGAAGGGACTGCTCCTGCGCACCAACGACTACTCGCTCCGTGGAGACGGGTGGATCTCCTTCGACAAGAGCATCGAACTGGCCACCAGCATCGTCTTCTCGAACAAGGTCACGCAGGACATCGTGAGCGAACTACAGGTGGCGAAGTACCTGACGAACGAACAGGGCCGGCTCGAAATCCCGTTGACGCTGACGGGGCCGCTCACGCGCCCCAAGGTCGCGCCTGACCTCGAAGTGATCGGAAACAAGCTCCGCTCCGGGGCGGTGGGGTCGGGCGTGGACAGACTCAAGGGCCAGGTGAAGGGCGGGCTCAAAGACGTCTTCTCCGGATTCGGAAAGAAGCCGGCTGAAAAGCCCGCTGATAAGCCGGCGGAGAAACCCGCGGAGAAGCCGGACACTACCGTGACTCCGTAGAGAGCGCGTCAGACAATAGAGAGCGCGTCAGACAATAGAGAACGCGTCAGACGACCGCGGTATTCCGGGATTGGTGCTGACATTTCGGGGACGGGTTGGTAGAGTGACCCCATGCCCTTTTCGTTCCAAATGGATGGCGGATCGGCCGGTGCGCGCGCGGGCACCGTTCGCACCGATCATGGCGAGGTCCACACCCCCGCTTTCATGCCGGTGGGTACGCAGGGAACGGTGAAGGCGACCACGCCGGCGGTGTTGAAGCGTGTCATCGGCGCAGAGATCATTCTGGGAAACGCCTACCACTTGTTCCTGCGGCCGGGGCTGTCCGTGGTCCAGCGGTCCGGGGGGCTGCACCGGTTCATGGCGTGGGACGGGCCGATTCTGACCGACAGCGGCGGTTACCAGATGTTCAGCATGGCCGACCTGCGGAACATAGACGATGCGGGCGTCGAATTCCGGTCCCACATCGACGGTTCACTCCACCGGTTCACACCGGAAACGGTGATCGAATCGGAGGCGCGCATGGGGGCCGATATCTGCATGAGCTTCGATTACTGCCCGGCGTTTCCGTGCGAATACGCGGAGGCGGAACGGTCCGTGGAGCTTACGACCCGTTGGGCCAAGCGCGGGCTGCTCCCCTTCGGGGCCAGCTTCGACATCAACGGCTACGAGCAGGTCGTTTTCGGCATCGTGCAGGGTTCGTGCTACCTCGATCTGCGCAAGCGCTCTCTGCAGGAGCTGTTGGAGCTGGATTTCCCCGGATACGCGATCGGGGGGCTGTCGGTCGGCGAGGCCAAGGTGGATACGTGGGAGGTGGCGGAGTCGGTCGCAAGCGACCTTCCCGCCGACCGCCCGCGGTACCTCATGGGTGTGGGTACTCCGCTCGACCTGGTCGACGGTGTCGCGAGGGGCATCGACCTGTTCGACTGCGTGCTCCCGACGCGAAACGCGCGCAACGGTATGGTGTTCACGCGCAAAGGAACGATGGTGCTCAAGAACGCGGCGTTCACGGAGGATTTTTCTCCGATCGACGAAACGTGCGGCTGCGATACCTGCCGCAATTTCACCAGGGCGTATCTGCGACACTTGTTCAACGCGGGAGAAATGCTCGGGCCCGTGCTGGCAACGCACCACAGCCTGTATTTCTACTGCGGTTTGATGCGACAGATGCGCGCGGCCATCGAAGCGGACCGGTTCGGGTCCTGGCGTGACGGATTCGTGGCCGAGTACACGTCCGAGGCGCACCGGCTGGGCCGCGGCCGGGCCGCGCCTGACGATCACAAGGAGGCAAATTGACCGCTTTTTATTTCGCGCTGGCGCCCGCCGGTCCCGACGGCAACCCCAGCCCGTTTTCGATGCTGATTCCGATCCTCGGGATGCTGCTCATATTCTACTTCCTGCTCATCAGACCCCAGCAGAAGCGGCAGAAGGAGACCCGGAAGATGATCGCCGCCATAAAAACGGGCGACCGGGTGCTGACGACAGCCGGAATCTACGGGACCGTGGCCGGAATCAAGGACAACACGCTGATTCTCAAGATCGCCGACAACGTAAAAGTCGAAATCCTGAAGAGCGCCGTGACCGCGGTGGTGGAAAAAGGGGAAGGTTGATTTTCCCCTGGCGCGCGGGATTTCCAGCGACTATGGTATCGGTGAATCGGGCGGCGGAACGGAAACTTTTGCCTGCTCGCACGGAAACGTATGGAGCTGCAACTTCGATTCTACGGTGATCCCATATTGCGCCAGGTCGCCTCTGCGGTAGAGAGGTTCGACGACAGGTTGCGCCTCGAGGGGGAGGCGATGATCGAGACCATGTACCGCGAGCGCGGGGTCGGCCTGGCCGCTCCGCAGGTGGGCATGGGAAAGCGGCTCATTGTCGCGCTGCAAATGAAAGACCCCGAGGACGTGGATGCGGAACCAC
>JBGSIK010000294.1:0-7842 GCA_041742575.1 Candidatus Krumholzibacteriia bacterium | reverse complement strand
GGCGAGCTGCCATGCGACGGCGAGCCCGATGAGGCCTCCGCCGATCACGACAATCCGTTCGTCAGTATGAGAGCGCGTTGCGTTCATGCCTTCAACCTGTACCGGTCCAGACAAACGAAAACCGCCCATCGCTTCCGCCGTTCGGTCCGGGCAAGGCCTCTCGGCGCGGGACGTAAGCGGTCAGAACATGATCTTCGTTCCCTTCGCCGGTATTACCCGGATCAGGTGCGGCGGGTCTGATCTCAGCCCGGATCGGCGGCTTGTCGGTTCCGAGCACCCCTGTTACGGTTACACCATATCGTGCGGTGGTGGCCCTGTCAAGGCGCGCGACAGCGCGCGACAGCGCGCGACGAAGTGACGGTGGGGAGGCGCGGCGAGAGGAGAGCACCACATGAGGTGGCGTAAAACATTGATGATTGATGTCGCGTAGTAGCCGTATAATGACACGATAACCATCGGTATCCGAATACAGGAGGAGGTCTCATGTCTACATTCATGAAGCGCCCGGCGGTGGAAGCACTCTTGCTGGCCGGGGCGGTGTTGTTGGCGTCGACCCTGGCCGGGTTCTGTCCGGCACAGGCGGATCGGTACCATTATCCGCCGGCGAAGACGGTTGATGTCTCCGACAACTACCACGGCACGGTCGTACAAGACCCGTACCGTTGGTTGGAGGACCCGGAAGCGAAGGAAACCGTCGATTGGGTGGAACAGCAGAACGCACTCACGTCCGAGTACATCAACTCCTACCCGGATCGCGGAAAAATCGAGGAGTGGATGCGGCGGCTGTGGAACTACCCGCGGTACACGCTCCCGGTCAAGCGCGGGGAACGCTACTTCTTCTCCAAGAACGACGGCCTGCAGAACCAATCGGTTCTCTACTTTCAGGAGTCCCTCGGAGGAAAGATGCAGGTCGTGATCGACCCGAACGGGCTCTCCGCGGACGGCACCATCGCGCTCACCAACCAGGCCTACAGTGAAAACGGCAAGCTCCTCGCTTTCGGGCTCTCCAGTTCGGGAAGCGATCGCCAGGAGATCCACATCCGGGACATCGACACCGGCCGGGACTACGATGAAGTGCTCAAGTGGTGCAAGTTCACCAGCATCGCCTGGAAGCACGACCACAGCGGTTTCTATTACGATCGCTTCCCCGCGGAGGGAGAGGTGCCTCCGGAAGACCTCGACGCCTACAACCGAGTGTACTGGCATGGCGTCGGCACATCGCAGTCCCAGGACGTTCTCGTCTATGAGGACCCGGCCCACAAAGACTACGGTTCCGCCCCGACCGTGACCGACGACGGGAAGTACCTGGTTTTGTGGATGTACCACGGCACCGATCCCAACAACGGCCTCTACTATCGTGAAGTCGAGTCGAGCGGTGAATTCATACACCTGATGGAACTGGGAGAGGCGAAGTTCAATTTGATCGACAACGTGGGAACGACCTGGTTCATCAGCACCAATCTCGATGCCCCTCGCTCCCGGATCATCGCCATCGACATCACCCGGCCTGGGCGTTCGAACTGGCGAGAAGTGGTGCCGGAGAGCAACGATGTGATCGCGTTCGTGACCATGGTGAACGACCAGCTCGTGGTCGCCTACATGCGCGACGCTCATCATGTTCTCAAGATCTTCGACCAGAGTGGCGCGTTCGTGCGCGAGATCGAGCTTCCGACCATAGGCTCGATCGCGGGGTTGTCGGGGCGTCGGACGGACAAGGAGATGTTCTTCAACTTCACGTCGTTCGTATACCCGACCACCGCGTTCCGCTACGACTTCGGCAAGAACGAAGTGAAGGTGTTCCGGAAGCCCGAGGTTGCCTTCGACCCGGCGGGCTACACGACGGAGCAGGTGTTCTACACCTCCAAAGACGGTACGCGCGTTCCCATGTTCCTCACCTACCGCAAGGGGCTCGAGAAGAACGGCGAGAACCCGACCTGGCTCTACGGCTACGGGGGGTTCAACATCAGCATGACGCCGTGGTTCTCGATCACGCGCCTGCTGTGGCTCGAAAGCGGCGGCATCTACGCCGTGGCCAACATCCGCGGCGGTGAGGAGTACGGCGAGGAATGGCACCAGGGAGGTATCCTCGACCGCAAGCAGAACGTGTTCGACGACTTCATCGCTGCCGGCGAGTACCTGATCAAGGAGAAGTACACGAGCACTTTCAGGCTGTTGATCAGCGGAGAGAGCAACGGCGGGCTCTTGGTGGCCGCGTGCATGACGCAGCGGCCAGACCTCTTTGGCGCCATCGTCTGTCAGGTGCCGGTGACCGACATGCTCCGCTACCACAAGTTCACCATCGGCCGCTACTGGGCGTCCGACTTCGGGATCGCGGAGGAGAGCGCCGAGGCTTTCCGATTCCTCTACGCGTACTCGCCGCTGCACAACGTGAAGCCGGGCACGACCTATCCGCCCACGCTCGTCACCACGGCGGATACCGATGACCGCGTGGTCCCGGCGCACGCGAAGAAATTCGCCGCCGCTCTTCAGGCGGCCGATAGCGGGAAGAACCCGATCCTGGTGCGCGTGGAGACGAAGGCAGGTCACGGCGGCGGCAAGCCGACGTCCAAGGTGATCGAAGAAGTCAGCGACATCTATGCCTTTGTCTTCAAGACGTTCGGCATCAAGAGCAAGGCGCTCTGATCTCACGAATGTCTGTTCGGATGGTTACATCGGGTCGCTCGGTCACGGCTCCCTACGACCGACCGTGCCCGTCGCAGTTCCGTGCACGACGGTCGCCTCGCCCCACGCAGAATGTTGGTAGGCGTGGGACGCTTCGCAGGCTATCGGCTCGCGGATGGACCCTCTCATTATGGCTCGCCGATAAACGGCCCGCTCGCCCCGGTGTGGCCTACCGTCCCGGCGTTTGTGGCAGCCGCGCGGGTCGGGTTCCGCTTCACGCCCACCCGACTTTCTGCAATCATCAGCATCGACATGCGCTGGCTCCTCGAGAAACCAATTGCCCATCGGGGGCTCCACGACGCGCCCTCCGGCGTGCCCGAAAATTCGCTGGCTGCCTTCGAGGCGGCGCTTCGCGCCGGTTTCCCGTTCGAGCTCGACGTGCGCCTGTTGCGCGACGGGGCGGTGGTCGTTTTTCACGACGAATCCCTCCAGCGGCTTGCGGGCGTGGACGCACCCATTTCCGCCCAAGACTCGAGAACACTCCGCGGCTTTCGCTTGTCGGGGACCGTCCACGGCATCCCGTTCCTGGCCGACGTGCTCGATCTGGTCAGGGGGCGGGTCGGGGTTTTGATAGAAATCAAGAACTTCGGCCGCCCGGGAGCGCTCGAGCGATCCGTTCTCGAAACGATGCGCGGATACGACGGTCCGCTTGCGGTCCAGTCGTTCAATCCATTCTCGATGACTTGGTTCGCCGAACGGGCCCCCGACGTTCTCAGGGGCCACCTGGCCGGTGACTTCACGGGGCTCGCGATCGCGGGGACGACCGGAGACGCGCTCCGGCGGCTGGAGCACACCGGTGTGAGCCGACCCCATTACATCGGGTACGACATCCGCTGCCTCCCGTTCGACCGCATCGAGGTCGAACGCTCACAGGGGAGGCCGATCATCGGATGGACGGTCCACTCTGAGGCTGAAAAAGACCACGCGCTCCGTTGGTGCGACAACGTCATCTTCGAGGGATTCCTTCCGGACGTCCCGAGTTCGCCGCCGGGTTGATGAGGACGCGGCCGAGCGCTCGTCACCGGATCGCCCGCGCCTTGATATCGACGTCATTTTGGCATAGAGTGAAGGAAGGCAGACGGTGCAAGAGGGCCTTGCGGGATCGGCGGGCTCGTCCCGCCGTCGTGTTCGCCCCGAGGGGGGGGTAAATACCAACATGGACGCTTTCGGACCGGTTCCGTCCCGACGATTGGGACAGAGCCTCGGCATCAACAACGTTCCCTCGAAGATCTGCAGCTACGGGTGCGTCTACTGCCAGGTGGGACGCACCAACGTGATGCAGGTGCGGAGAGAGCTCTTTACGGAGCCGGAGGAAGTGTACGAGGTGGTTCGCGACCGCGTCGAGAAGACCCGCTCCACCGGCGGTCGCATCGACTATCTCTCCTTCGTGCCGGACGGCGAGGCCACCCTCGACGTGAACCTCGGCCGGGAGATCGATCTCTTGAAGTCCTTGCGCATCCCGATCGCCGTCATCACCAACTCCTCCCTCATCGACGACCCCGATGTGCAGGTGGACCTGATGAAGGCGGACTTGGTGTCGCTCAAGGTGGACGCCGCGAGAGAGCGGGCGTGGCGGCAGGTCGACCGGCCCCATGGCCGGCTCGATCTGAAATCGATACTCGAAGGGATGATAGGGTTCGCACGCAAGTACCACGGCCGACTGCTGAGCGAGACGCTCCTCGTCCATGGCGCCAATGATTCGCAGGCGGAGGTCACCGCCACAGCGGATTTCATCGCCGAGCTCAAGCCGCACGCCGCTTACTTGTCCATCCCCACTCGCCCGCCGTCGGAGGATTGGGTTCGCCCGCCCACGGAGGCGGCGATGAACCGGGCCTACCACATCTTCGCGTCCCGCCTGGAACGGGTGGAGTGCCTGATCGCCGCCGAAACGGGAACGTTCGGCTACACGGGCGACGTGGAGGTCGACATCCTAGCCACGGCCGCGGTGCATCCGATGCGCGAGGAGGCCGTGCGCGGACTGCTCGCGCGGGCAAACGCTGATTGGTCGGTGGTCGAGAAGCTGGTCGAATCGAAGGAGCTGGTCGAGCTCGTTTACCGAGGAGACACGTTTTATTTCCGGAAACTCCCGCGCGCCCGGCGCGAGCCCGGCGAAAGAGCAAACCAATAGAGCCGGTGGAGCACGCCGAGCGAAGGAGAAGACCTGGTGGCCCATTTCAAACTCGCGGTTGTGATCGCCGTCATCACGGCAGTGCTCGGGGGATGTTCCCGTAGGCCGGATCACTACAACCTGGTGCTCATCACCGTCGACACACTGCGGCCGGACCACCTCGGATTCGGCGGCTGCCCCCGCGAGACCAGCCCCACGATCGACCGTCTCGCGGCCGAGGGCATGGTTTTTCCCAACCATTACAGCCAGGCGGGGTGGACGCTGCCGGCGGTCGCGACCATCCTCACGGGGCGCTATCCGAAAGACCACGGGGCGACCGATTTCCACTGGTCTCTCGACGGCAGTCTCCCCACGCTGGCGAGCATCCTGCGGCGGAGCGGATACACCACGCTCGGATACGTGAGCCATCTCATGCTCACGCCGACGTACGGCTTCGGGGAGGGATTCTCGCGATTCGACTATACCGTGTTGAATGTCGGGCACCCGCACGACGTGGCGACCGCGCGCGAGCTCACCGATCTGGCCATCGAAGGCGTCCGGGGTGCCGGCAAGCCGTACTTCCTGTGGGTCCACTATTTCGATCCGCACTTCGAATATCTTTCCCACCCGGCGTTCGCCTCCTTCGGCAACTCCGACATCGATCGCTACGACGGCGAGATCGCCCATACCGATTTCCACATCGCGCGCTTGCTGAAGAACCTGCCCGACAAAGCGCACACGATCATCGTGTTCACGTCCGATCACGGTGAGGAGTTCGGCGAGCATGGCGGCCAGTTCCACGAAACGCTGTACGAAGAGGTGATGCGCGCTCCGCTCGTCATCCAGACCCCTTTCCTCGAGCCGGGCGTCGATCGGTCGGTGACGGAAGAGATCGATCTGTTGCCCACGATGCTTGCACTGCTGAAGATCGCGCCGCCGGAGGGATTGCCGGGAAGGGACCTCCTCAACGAACCGGCGACCGGAAAGCCGGTGTTCTTCGAGCGGGACCGGCCGACGCCGTGGCGCCAGCGCGGCGTCCTGCATGGGAATCTCAAGTTGTGCGTGGTGGAAGTGGCGGACTCGGCGGAGATCCCGCCCTCGAGCCGCGGCAACTACAAGCCGGTTCAGAACGTCTTTCCGGGCATTTATCTGTACGATCTTGCACAGGACCCTGAGGAAACTCGTAACTTGTACCATTCGTCCGATCCGCGCGCCAAGGAGCTTCTCGCCCTGGTGACGGCGCATTTCGGCACGCGCCGTTACGCGGAGACCGAGGTGCAGCCGAGCGAGGAGTTGCTGAAGAAACTCCGCAGTCTCGGCTATTTGCGTTGACCGCTCACGAAGAGCGGAGCGCAGGCACACCGCATCCACATCGACGACCGACGCATCAATGCGGGGCGAGACGCAGAATCGGAATGCAAGGTCGCGAAATCCAACATAACCATCGTCGCATCGAAGATCGACACACTGTTCGCGCGCTTCTGAAGCGATAGTGCCCCGTCGTGAAGATTTTCCGAGTGAGTCGAGAGTTCGGGCTTCCAAAATCGTTGACTGTTAATTATATTGACGCTTCGTAACGACACCTTCGACGCGTTCAATCCTGGGCGTGACGGTCCTTGCCTGCAGCAATGGGCGGGGAGGCCTTGGAACTGATGGTGAGCTGGAAAACATTTGTGCCCGAACAACGGGAGGGCGGACGGAAAGTGCAACCCACCGCTGGTTCTCTCCGACTGACCCGATCGTGGAGCGAATAAAACCGAGCATGTCCCGTTCACTGTGGATCGTCGCTGCTTTCACTCCGCTGTGCTGGATTGTGACCGCCCCTCTGGCGGCGGCCGATCCAGTGGCGGCGTTCATAACGACGGCGGATTCGCTGGCGAGAAGCGGCGACGACGTGGCGCTCGTCGCGCACCTCGATGAGCATGAAATCCTCGTCGGTGCGGCCGTGGCCCAGTTGCTCGAGAACGCCTTCGAATTCGCGCGGACGGGTGACTTCGAGTCCGAGCGCAACGCGGTCGCGCTGGCCGAGAAGATCGGTCGTGTCCACCGCGACCGTTCCGGCTCGACAGTGCCTCAGGATCTCGTCGCGATCTACAGGGGATGGACACGGGAACAACGGGAGACACACGCACGCGCCAAGGCGTTGCACGGACAGGGTGACACCGGCGCGAAGAGCGGCGACCCCGACTCGGCTTTGGAACAACTCAAGCAGGCGTTGTCCCTGTACGAGAGTATAGGAGATCGTCATTCCGTGGCGGTCGTTTGGGGAAGCATTGGTATCGCGGATTGGTACCGGGGTGATCTCGAAGCCGTTGCTGCCGACTACGAGCAAGCGCTTTCCCTGCGGCGCGCCGTCGAGGACCATATCCTCGAAGGCCGGACGCTGAATGGCCTGGGAACGGTGAGTATGCGCAAGGGCGATAACGCCGCCGCGGTCGACTACTACCGGCAGGCCATCGAACTGCGCCGCCGAACCGGCGATCTGTCGGGGCTTGGCACGTCGATCACCTACCTCGGCCACGTTTACTTCAACCTGCGGCGTCTCGTGGAAGCGCGCGACGCGTACGAGCAGGCTTATTCCCTCCTGGAAACGGAGGGCAGCCCGGCGCAGATGATCGACGTGCTCAACGGGATCGCGAACTGCTACTGGGACATGGGCCGGATCGAACGGGCGAACGAAACCTATCGTCGCGCAATCGAAATCGCCCGCGCCGCCGGTGACGCGGGACGCGAGATCACTTGCCTCCACAATCTCGCGGAAAGCTACCGAACCAGCGGGCGGTACGCGGAGGCGCTCTCCACTCTATCCGAGGCGGAAGTCGCGCTCGCGGAACGCCCCGATTCCATGCAATCCGTGACCCATCTCCGCATACGCGGATTGACGTGCATGTTGGCGGGCGATCTGGATCGGGCGCGCGACGATCTCGTGAAGAGCGTTTCGCTCGCCGAGGGGCTACCGGCGCCTGACCTGTATATCGAGGGATTGATCAATATCGGATACCTGTACGGCGAGCTGGGCGCCTTCGACCGCGGGCTCGAATCTGCGCGGCAGG
>JBGSIK010000293.1:0-2880 GCA_041742575.1 Candidatus Krumholzibacteriia bacterium | reverse complement strand
CAATGATCGCGGTGAATGTGGGGTTCTACGTTCGCGTCGTGCTGCCGCCTTCGCGGGAATTCTCCTACGATCTCACCCACAACATGAGGCAGATTGCGGAATACGTTCGGGAACACTCCGATCCCGATGCGGTGGTGGCGGCCGCCGATATCGGGTATCTGGCCTTCTACTCCGAGCGGCGGGTGCTCGACCTCGGCGGTCTGGTGGAACCGGAGACGGGGACGCTCCGCGAACGATTCACTTACGAGGAAATCGTGGAGCGCGGATTATACCTGGAACTGCCGGGGTATCCGCGCGTGGATTTCTTCATCGACCGCGAACTCGTCCCCGACCGTTTCGACGGAAAGGTTCTGCGGGGACTCCAGTTCACGCGTGTGTTCGGCACGGTGGTACGCAATCTCGGCATCCGCAAGCCCGGTCCCTACCACTACGTTCTCTATCGGCTCACGCCGCAGGGAGCGGAGTGATGGCACTCGTCCATCTGCCCGAGCTGAGCATTCCCGCGGACCTCGAGCCCGAGCACATGCCCGACCTCCTGCGCCACTGGTACCTGGGCTCGCCGGCGCGGCGGCACCTGATGCTGCGCCGATTCGCGGAGGTGGATTCGCAGTTGCTGGACTCGGGGGCGCGTGTGCTGGACATCGGCTCGGCGTGGGGATTCAATGTGTTCGTGCTGCTCAAGCTCGGCTATCGCGTGGTCGGCGTCGATCTGGTGACGGATCCGTTCCAGGTGGGAATACGCATCGCACGCGCAAACGGACTTCCTTTCACCATTGCCGGCGCCGACGCGGCGGCGCTTCCGTTCGATGGCGACGCCTTCGACGCCATCACCATGGTGGAGACGTTCGAGCACATATACGTCGATGATCGTCCCGCGGTATTGGCCGAATGCCGTCGCGTGCTCCGCCCTGGCGGACGGCTGATACTCTCGACCCCCAACGAACGGGGTCCGGTCGAGCGGGGAAAACGGTGGATCGGACGGCGCCGCTGGCTTCGCGGCCGGCTGCCTCCGATGTGTTACCCGGAGGAGGTCGTCGCCCGAACCGACTACCACCCCTACAGTTACCACAGCCCGCTTCCTGAGGAGCGCATCCGCGCGCTGCTCGCGTCGGCCGGCCTCCGCGCGACCGCTACGAAACACTTCCTCTTCTCCCTGAAAATCACTCCGGACCGTTTGCAGCCGGTGGCCGCTGCGGCGGAGCGAGCGCTGGAGCGTTTGCCCGGTTTGGGACCTCTGGCCTCGACCGTGTGCATCACGGCTGAGAAGCCGTAACGCGGTGGCGCCGTAACTTATTTATAAAATAAAACGTTAGCGCTGCAGGTCTTCCGTCCGGGCAGTCGGAGACCGGCTGGCCGGCGTGTCGCTCGGGCCGCCCTTCGTCCGCACTTGAGTCATCCGAAAATTACCGGACAGAAAAGGCGAATTTGTTCTTGACCGCCATCCCTGAAATTCCCTACAATCCCGGCGTTCGTGGTGGATATTCCCTAACGCACCCTAGCTGAATCGACGCGAGCGACCCCTGGCGCTGCCCATTCACATGGCCATCTTTAACGATAAGCACCTCCACACCATCGACCAGAGGAGCAGACTGCAGCTGTCCCGCGAGGACCGGGACGGCATGAAGATCAAAAAGGGCGACACGATCCACCTTCTGCCGAGCCCCACCGTGCCACCGCACCTCCAGGTCCGAACGAAAGCGCAATGGGACGAGTATCAACAGCGTATCATGGCACTCCCTGCAGGCGCTTCCAAGCGCGAGACGTTCCGTTTCATCAGAATGATGCACGAAACGGCCACCGCGGACAGCCAGGGCCGCTTCGTAATCTCCCAGCGAGTGCGTGAGATCTGCGGTCTCGGGGCCGAGGTTGCGGTCATAAACATGGGCACGTACATCGAGGTTTGGAAAAAAGAAGCGATCGATCAGAAGCTAAACGACATGCTCCGTGCGTTCAACGATATCAGCGACCAGCTCTTCTGATGAAGGGCGAGGCGGTTGCATATCCCGGACGACCGGATGGCGGGGGCCTTGCGATGATCCACTCGCCCGTAATGGTCTCGGAAGTCCTTCAGTACCTCATCCACGAGAATTCGAAAAACATACTCGACGCGACCATCGGCACCGGCGGCCATGCCGCCGCGATTCTCGAGCGGTGTTCGAGCGTGCGCTTGATCGGCCTGGACAGAGACCCCACCTCCCTGCGCCTGGCGTGCGATCGCCTGTCCCGATTCGGCGAACGGGTCAAGCTGGTGCAGGGCGTGTTTGCGGACCTGACGCATGCATTGGCCGGGATCGGGCGTGTAGACGGGGTGCTCGCCGATCTGGGCGTGTCGAGCGTTCAGCTGGATTCTCCCGAGCGAGGTTTCAGTCATCAAGCGGACGGCCCGCTCGACATGCGCATGGGAACCGAGGGCGTTCCCGCGACGGAATGGATCGAACGCAGTGACGTCGAGGAAATCGCGTCGGTTCTCCGGCGGTACGGCGAGGTCCGGTCGGCGAAGCGGCTTGCCCGCGCGATCAAACTGGCTGCCGATCGCGGGCAGCTCCGCACCACGGCGCAGCTCAGGTCGGTGGTGCAAGGCACGCTCGGGGCGGCGGCCACACCGTCCGAGATGAGCCGTGTTTTTCAGGCGTTCCGCATACAGGCCAATTCGGAGATGAAGCAGCTGGACGCGTTCCTCGCCGGGGTGCTCGACCACGCGAACCCGAAGGCCAGAATCGTGGTCATCGCCTACCACTCGCTCGAGGATCGCGCCGTGAAGGCCTGGCTCAGACTGGAAAGCGCCTCCTGCATCTGCCCGCCGGGCGTTCCCGTGTGCGCTTGCGGGCATTTACCGCGCGTCCGTGTGCTGACCAAACGGGTGGTGAGGCCCTCGCCGGC
>JBGSIK010000292.1:0-9291 GCA_041742575.1 Candidatus Krumholzibacteriia bacterium | reverse complement strand
AGAAATATCCCCAAGCCAAAGAATATCTCCAGACCAAAAAACTTTTGGGAGACTGCTATTTTGCCAGCCAGGATTACCTCAAGGCCGGACAGCAGTACATAGAGGGCCTGCAGATCGCCAAGACCGGCGAGGACCGCGAGTCCATGATGCTGCCGCTTTCAGCCATGATCGAGGAAAGGCTGACCGACGGACAGCTGAGGATACTTTATAAAAAATATCCCGACTCCGATATGGCGCCGGCCCTGGGTTTAAAGCTGGCCCAGAAGGAATTGGAGGGGAAGAACAATTCGGAAGCGGTGAAGATATTGCAGGAGATAGTCAAGAAATATTCCCTCAGCCAGGAAGCGATTCAGGCGCAGGAAATATTGTCGCAAATGAAGGATAATAAGGCCGCTTCGACCTTCGATACCGGCCGCAAGGTGGGGCTGTTAGTGCCGCTTAACGGGCGTTACAGCGAATACGGCATCGCGGTCAAGGAAGGCGTCAACATGGCCTTTACCGAATATAACAAGAATGCCAGCAACAAGATCAAACTCATCACCGAGGACTCCCGGGGAGACATCATAGATGCCATCAAGGCTACTTATCGCCTGTGCGATACCAGCGGCGTGATCGGCATCCTCGGAGAGGTGCTGTCCGGGCCCACCAGCGCGGCGGCCGGGGTGGCCAACGCCAAGGGGGTTCCCTTTTTGTCGCCCACTGCTTCCGAGGAAAGGATATCCACTCTAGGCCCTTATGTATTTCAGCTGAACCAAAGCATCGGCTGGCAAGGGATCGCCATGGCGGAATGCGCTATTAAGAAACTGGGAATGAAAAACCTGGGCGTGCTCTATCCCAATGACCCCAGTTGGACCGCGGTAGCCGAGGCTTTTGTCAAGCAGGCTGTCGCCCTGGGAGCCAAAGCGCCGATCGTATTATCGTATGAGCCGGGCGCTACCGATTTTAAGGCCCAAGCCGAGAGCCTTAAAGCGGAGAAAGTCCAGGCGGTGTTCATCCCGGCCATTCCCGGCGACGTCATTATGATAGCGCCGCAGTTGGCCTATAACCAGCTGAAGGTTCAACTGCTGGGCACCGATGGATGGGGCGATCCCAAGGTCACCACCAGGGGCGGGACCTATGTGGAGGGGGCCATATTCTGCACTTTATCCGCCAGCTCTACTTTGGCCCAAGCCTCGGTCAAGTTTGAAGAGAGCTATAAAAAGATGTACGGCAAGGCTCCGTCGAAACTATCGGCCCAGGCCTATGATGGCGCCAAGATAATGCTGACCACGTTGCAGAAGGGTGCTTCCAACCGGGAGGATCTGCAAAAAATGCTGACCCAGGCCGAACAATCCAGCGAGGGGGCCTCCGGACAAATAGCTTTCGGCAAATACGGAACCATGCCCAAGGCCAAGCTCGATCGCTGCAAGTCGCTGTTATCAAGCAAGTATCCCCGGGGCGTCGACTACGAGACTTTATTCAATGAGTTCTCGGAGGTGTTTCTCGAGCGCTTCGATCCCGAGCGCAAGAAAGAGCGCCGGAGGAAGCGGGAGGCAAGCGAGAAGCGCCCCACGAAAACACGCGCCAAGGCGAGTCCCTCACGGCATATTCCGGGCAGCGTGAAAAAACAGGTATGGATCCGCGACAAAAACCGGTGCGCCTACGTCGGGACCGATGGCCGGCGGTGCAATTCCGCGTTTGATCTGCAGATCGATCATTTCCCGATTCCGTTTGCGCGGGGAGGTCCGAGCAAGGCCAGTAATCTCAGATTACTATGCGCGCGGCACAATCGATATACGGCGAGGCAGGTGTTCGGACATCTGTGCGACGCCCGCGGCGGGACGCAAGCCGCCAGCCCGAAGCACACTGAGCCCTTCACGCACCAACGAGAGTGGCCGCGGCGACGCGCGCCATTCCTTCCTAGAACGACCAGTTCACGAACGGGAAGAAGGGCATGAAGCCATCTTTCTGGATGATGTTGATGAGCCCGATCTGCAGGCCATGCAAGGTCTCGGCGTAGTTCACGAAACCGAGTTGGAGCCCGCGCGCATTCTGGGCGTGGTTCACGAAGCCCCACTCGAAGCCCTCGAAGTCGCCCTGCACGACGTTCACCGTGGCGAGCTGGATGCCTTTGAAATCCGCTTCCGCGAAGTTCACCAATCCCCAAGCGAGCCCCTTCGACAAGCCGCTGGTGGTGTGATTCACGAGTCCCAGGTCGACGACTTCCACGGACGTGTTCTTGCCGTAGATCAGGTTGAAGCGAAACGCAGTGACCGAGTCACTTTCCTTCGCGATCGAGATCGGCGTGAAAAGGGAGAGGTTCACGGGCGTCTCGCCTGCCAGCGCGGGGAGAGCGAGTGCGACCATCGTCGCGCCGAGAACCAGAATACTAACGAGCTTCATTGGGTCGTCCCTCCTTGCGTGATGAAAGCATTCGCGGGGA
The DNA here is from genome assembly GCA_041742575.1 of Candidatus Krumholzibacteriia bacterium. Classification (GTDB taxonomy): domain Bacteria; phylum Krumholzibacteriota; class Krumholzibacteriia; order WVZY01; family JAKEHA01; genus JBGSIK01. The sequence continues at coordinate 6,869 of JBGSIK010000292.1, read as the reverse complement.
GGCCGCGTATCCAACCCAAGGTAACAAACCGCGTTTCAAAGGTCAATAGCGCAGCGCACAGTGGAGAGGTGGGCCAGGCAGTCTTGGTATAGATAATGCTATTTAGGAGTCAACAGTCGGTTTAACTGTCTTGTTATCGGTAGTTGCGGCATACAACAAGATATGATCGGCGGCCGTGAGGAGCATCAAACGAGATTCATATGGCTCAAAGGGGGAACACATCATGAGGAAATTCGGCGCCGCTTTTTTGCCTGCTTCAGTCAGCTGCTACTGAATCCGTACACCAACGAACGCACCGAACCGTCTTGGCCGACTTGGAATCCCGAGAACCCTGGTCAGCTGACCTATTGCCCGGCCGACGCTGACGGCGACGGCGTGAACGACGGCTGCCGCGTGGAGGCATTGGGTTGCTATCCCCACAACAATATTTACTATCTCTTTAGGGGACATTGGTATAACGATGAGTTTATCGGGTACGACACGTACCGCCGGGATTGATGTATTCGTAGTCTGCGATTTCTGGACGCCCGAGTTCTCCGGTGGTGGTGGGCCTTCTCTATTCGGCTTCCTTTCCCTCAGAGCGCGGCGCGCTTGGCGGCGACGTCATCGAGGATGACGCGCGGGTGGTCTCAAACCGGTGAGTACCCCGGGTACCGCCTCTCGCGGGTGCACGACTCTCGGTCCTTCAGCGAGAAAAACTCCTTCGATCTCGCGGAGACTATCTTCGTGTTCAGCGACGAGAGATGGGAGGCGCGTGGAATTCCGACGGGTCATCCAATGTCAAAATAGCCGGGCAGCAACTCCAGCAAGATGACAAGCCAGGGGGGTGTCGGCTATTCTACTGCCCTTATGAAGGGGCATCACTCTAATGGGCGTAGCATACCCGAACGATCACTACAAATCAAGAGAAATATCGGAAATCTTGAGATTTGTGCTTTGTATTCCACAATATATCCCACATAATTCGATTTTGTGCGTCTTCAGTTGCGACCGTCCTCCGTTGTATCGCTAACCTCGCCGCGGCGTTTCTCCTTCTGCTACAAATTCCGGTCCAGTCCGGTTTATGCCGACCCGGCGATAGGTGCGCCTGCGTCCCTCAGAGCGCGGCGTGCTTGGCGGCGATGAGTTCGGCGAGCTTACCGATGTCCGCGCCGGCTTACCTCAATTGTACGCTTCCATGATTTTGGGGTCTTCCTTCATTAAATGCCCGGCCAGTTCCTCCATCTCCGTTTCCTTCCAGAACGACAGGTGTTCGTGCGCGTTCATATACTTCAACGGGATGGGATGGGTTCCGACGACCACGGGGATCTTGTACCGCGTTTCGATGTATTCCTTGAAGTGACGAATGAACGGGCAGGGAGGGTATCCGACCACGAGGCCCGTGGCGAGGTGAATCGCTTCGGCTCCGTTCTTGATCATTTCTTCGGGGACGTACTCAACGTTTCCACCTGGGCAGTCTCCGCAGTAGGAATACCCGACCAACACGAGCTCCTCGTCCTTTGGGTAGATACTGAAACCACCCACGCGCTCTCGCATGGAGCGGAGACACTTGCCACCGCCGCAGTCTTTGTATCGACCGCAGATGATGATGCCGATCTTCTTCATTGTCGTCCCCCTTCGGTGTTGGTTGCCAACTCACTCATATACAAAAGATTGCCGCTGTGGCCCGCAATTGACGGCGAAAAACGGAAATGTTAGTGTAGAAGCCTAAAGAGTCCGTTTGTGCGCCCGCCCGGGCGCGCCAAACGGAGAGAAAATCATCTTGCCTGAACGCAAAACGGCGTGATGCAAACGAGAAAGAGTATCGCCAAGCGAATCTTCGCGCTGGGTCTGGCGGCCTGGATCGGCGTTCTGAACGTCGTTGCCCAGGACCCTCACGGGCACTCGGGAGGTGGAGCGGCAACCGAGCCTTGCGCTTGCCTCTTCTCCGCTGGACAGTGCCTGTCCTCCGCGCGTTCGCTATCCCCGCCGTCCATCGTTTCCAATACGACCGATTTGAAACGCGATGTTGGTTTTGGAGAATGTCTTGCCTGTCTTTTTCTAAACAGCTGCAATCAAGGGGCCGTCGCGCGGGTGGTGCTCGCTCCGGTCGTTACCCGTGCCTCATCCGCGCCACGCGATAATTCCCGCACTCGACCGTTTGCGATCGCCCGTTCCCTCTCGCCTCGCGCACCTCCAGTCTACACGAGCTAGAAAGAATTTCAATTGTGTTGTGTCGCGGACCGAAGACGGCTAGCGGCCTGCGGCTCCGACGCGCACATTGTTGATTTTTCCGCCGGGAGGATAGGCATGCGAGTGTTTAGCCTATTGTTGGTGTTTGTATTGGCGTTCGGTGTGACGGAGATCACGCCCGTCCGCGGGCAGCAGGATCCCGCACCGGAGCAAGCACAGAAGAAAGAGGAAGAAAGAACGCAAGAAGAGGATCTAGAGGCGCTGCGAAAAGCCGCAGCCGCCGAGGCGGAGGCGGAGGAGGAAGCGGAAAAAAGCGAGGAAGAAACCACGTTCAAGTCGGGCGAACTGGCGCTCCAGGCCCTCAACCCCGAGATCAGCGTCACGGGCGACCTGCTGGGAAACTACCAGTCGGGCAATGACGACGCCGTGGAATGGGACACTGTGTTCCGGTCGCTGGGACTTCATTTCGAGGCCTACCTCGATCCATATTCGCGCTTCAAGGCCGCGGTGCCTTTTTCCGCCCACGGTGCGGAGCTCGGAGAGGCGTATTTCACGCGCTACGGAATCCTGCCGAACACGAATATCACGCTCGGGAAGTTCCACCAGCAGTTCGGCGTCGTCAATCGGTGGCACAAACACGCTCTCGATTGGTTCGACTTCCCCCTGGCGCTGAGAGCTGTCTTCGGCGCGGGAGCGCTCAATCAGGTGGGACTTTCATTGGAATCCGGAGCGTCGACGGGTCCCGTCACACACGGAGTGGTACTCGAGGTCACCGACGGCGACAACGATGTGATATTCGGTGGGAACGCGAGGAATCGTCCCTCCATACTCGGCCGCTACACGGCTTACCAGGACCTCTCGTCCAGCACCTACCTCGATATCGGCGTGACGGGACTCCTGGGCTGGAACGATGCTTGGACGGTTGGCGATTCTTCGTTCAGCGACCCGCGGGTCGCGCTCGTCTACGGCGCGGACGTCGTGCTGATGTGGGAGCCGACCGGCCGCATGCGCTACCGGAACATCCAGTGGCGCAGCGAAGCGTACTTCGTGGACAAGGAAATATACGCTCCCGACGGCTCGGGTCTTGACCGGCTCAAGCCGTGGGGGCTCTACACGCTTCTTCAGGCGAAGGTCTCACGCGCAGTCGAGGTCGGGATTCGCTATGACTATTTCACGCCTGAGGCGAGAGCATACGCTGCCGGCGCGGGAGATGCGGTCGTACCGCCGCTTGTCGCGGCCGGGAGCGACATGTACCGATGGCTCGCGGGATCGTGGGTGACCTGGTGGCAAAGCCCCTTCGTGAAATTCAGAGTGGGGTATTCGTACGAAAGCGGCCGGGATTTGGGGCCGGACATTCACTCCGTCACGTTCCAAACAGTGTTCGCGGCGGGACCACACAAGCACGAACGCTATTAGATCCAATAGGAGTCATGACCATGAAAAATCTTCTTTCTCTCATCGTGATCCTCGCGGTCGCCGGCGCTCCGGTGGGGCGTGCGCAATGCGAGCCGAAGCTACATGTCGTCACGACCCTGCCGGACTACCAGTTCATTGCCGAGTCCATCGGCGGGGACCGCGTCGTTGTGAGCGCGATCGTCGAGGGCAACCAGGACGCCCATTTCATCCGCCCGAAACCGTCGTTCGTGACGCTGGTGCGCGATGCTGATGTGCTGATATCGACCGGCCTCGATCTCGAGCTGTGGTTGCCGACCGTCGTGAACAAGTCGGGAAACACCCGCGTGCGGAGCGGTGAGGTCGGCTACGTGGCCGCGGCGCAGGGCATGAGGTTGCTGGAAAAGCCGAAGGTGATGTCCCGCTCCGAAGGGGGAGTTCATATCTACGGCAACCCCCACGTCACCTGCAGTCCGATCAACATGAAGATTGCCGCCCGCAACATCGCCACGGGGCTGGTCAAGAACGACCGCGAAGGAGAGGCTTACTACAACGAGAACCTGGCGAAGCTGCTCGACAGACTCGACCGGAGCCTCTTCGGTGACAAGTTGGTGGAACTCATCGGCGGCGAGACGTTGTGCAAGCTCGCCGAGAAGGAAACCCTGGTCCCCTTTCTGAAGGAGCGCCAGTTCGAGGGCAAGCCCCTCATCGAGTACGCCGGGGGATGGCTGGGGCGGATGATGCCTATACGGGGCACTCCGATCGTGACGTACCACAAGAATTGGGTGTACTTTTTCAACCTTTTCGGACTCGAGGAAGCCGGCACCGTGGAGCCCAAACCCGGAATCACTCCCTCGCCGAAGCACGTGACTGACCTCGTCGAACAGATGCGGGCGCGGAACATCAAGATACTGTTGGCGGCGAACTACTTCGACCAGCAACAGGTCCGAACCGTCGCCAGCCGCGTCGGGGCCGAGCCGGTGATTGTTCCCCTCTATGTGGGAGGCGTCGAGGGCGTCCAGGACTACTTTCAGCTGGTCGATTACTGGGTCGGAGGGCTTCTCGCCGCGGCCTCGAACGCGAAGCTGACCGCGGTCGATGGGCCGGATCGGAGGTCGCAGTGAACGGCGCGCTGGAGTTCTTCGCGGTACAGATCTCGCTGCTGGCCGTCGTGATCGTGTTGCACACGTACATGGGATTGCACATCATCCGGCGCACGATCATTTTCTGCGACCTGGTGCTCGCTCAGCAAGCGGCGCTGGGAGCACTGGTCGGGATCGGCCTGGGTATTCAGTACGCATCGGGAGGTTCCTACGTCGTTTCGCTCGGGGCGGTGCTCCTCGGATCGGTGCTGCTCGCGGTGATCAAGCCCAAGAACCAAATGATCCCGCGCGAGGCCGTGATCGGCATCATGTTTGCGCTTTCTATGGTTGTCTCGCTTCTTCTGGGCGACAAGCTCTCCGGCGGCGGCGCGTACGTGACAAAAACGCTCACGGGATCGATGCTGTGGGTCACCTGGAAACTTGTCGGGATCACGATCATCTCGTACGTGCTGCTGATCGCTTTTCACTACCGGTTCCGGAAACGGTTCATCCGACTCTCCGAGTCTCCCGGCGGCATGAAAAACCAACGGCTGTGGGACTTTCTGTTCTTCGCCACGCAGGGGGTCATCACGGTGTTGATCGTTCCCATCGCCGGAGTGCTGCTCGCGTATTCGTTCCTGATGATACCGGCCGCAGTCGCCGCCATGTTTTCCCGCGGATGGATCCGTGCGACCGTGCTCGGGTGGGCCTTTGGGCTACTCGCGTGCATCGGAGGTCTCGCCGCCTCGTACGCGTGGAACCTGCCCTACGGACCCACACTGGTCTTGTCCCTCGGCCTTCTTTTCCTCGCGGCCGTTGTTGTCCGATCGGCCGGGCGGCGAGCGACAGAGCGCACAGGGGGGGATGAGCGATGATGGATCTCGTGCATGTCCATGGGCTGCCGTTTCTCGCCTGCCTCGCCATGGGTGCGATCTTGAGCTACATCGGCGTTCACGTTCTCAAGCGCGAGATCATATTCATCGATATCGCGCTGGCGCAAATCGCCGCTGTCGGCGCCGTGACGGCCCACGTGGTGTTCCAGTCGCACGGAGATTCCGTCTTCGCTCATCTCCTTGCCCTCGCGGCGACGACGGCCGCGGCGGCCTTCTTCGCGCTCGTCCGGCGCGCGGTCGTGCAGATACCGCTGGAAGCGGTGATCGGAGTCACTTACGCCGTATCGGCCGCCGCGGCGCTGTTTCTCGTGGGTGTGGCCCCGGGCGGACACGTCCACGTGCAAGGCATGCTCTCCGGCAGCGTCCTCTGGGCGACGTGGTCCGACGTCGTGTGGAGCGCGGCCATATTCGCGGCGGTCGGCGTGTGCTTTCTTGCTTTTAGAAAGCCGTTCCGGGCGATTTCGGAGGACTACGAGACCGCGACCGCGGCGGGGTATAACACGCGGGCGTGGGATTTCTTTTTCTATGCGCTCGTCGGAGTCGTCGTGACCGTCGCTGTCCGGATCGCAGGCGTGGTCCTCGTGTTCGCGTTTCTCATCATACCGGCGACGTTGTCCGCCGTTTTCGCGACGGGGTGGACGGGGCGGTTGCTCATCGCGTGGGCGGCCGGCGCCGTTTCCACCTTCCTGGGGTTGTCGTTCGCCGACCGGTATGATTTCTCCGTGGGCCCGGCGATCGCGTTGTTCCTGGGAGAAGCGTTGGTCGTCGTCGGTCTGCTGAGGCTTGCGCGCGTGAAGAAACCGGTGACCGCCGTGGCGTGGCTTCTGTCGGCTGCAATCTTTGGCGCCTGGTTCATCGCGAGCCCCACCGCACGCACTTCTCGTGCGCCGTGTGGGCCCGATGAGGCGCCGGAACGCGGCGTCGTCGCTCCGTCGCAAACGGACGACACGGTTTCGAGCGAGGACGAGGTCGCGCGCGATGAGGTGAGCCCCGAACGGTTGGCGGCGGTCGCGAGTGTCGAGCGGATGGAGGAGATCTACGCCAAAGCCGTCGACGACGAGGAGAAAAGTATGGTTGTATGCCGCTGGCTCGAGGTCGATCTTCGGTCGGGCGTGGGCGCGGCGATCGAGTTCCTGAGCGGCGACCCACCGCTGCTCTTTCGTTTGGCGGTCGTCGATAAATTGAAGGAAGTAACGGGCCGGGAAGTTCAGTACGACATTACCAAGCCGTTCACCTCTCCCTCGAACCAGGAGGCCGTGGCCGACCTGAAGCGTGCCGTGGGATTGGAGTAGGCTCGGCGGCGCCGGGTCGGGCGGCGTGATCGAGCCGG
>JBGSIK010000291.1:0-6034 GCA_041742575.1 Candidatus Krumholzibacteriia bacterium | reverse complement strand
AGAGCGTGGACTTCGCAGCGAAGTCCAGGGCGAGCGTAGCGATAAAATAGAGTTCGAACGAAAATGGAAGATTGAGGTCCTCGTGTCAGAGCAGGTCAAGGCAAAGCTGGATCGATGCAAGTCGTTGCTGTCACGTAAGTATCCCCGAGGCGTGGACTACGATGTCTTATTAAACGAGCTCTCGGAGGTGTTCTTGGAGCACGTGGACCCCGAGGGCAAGAAAAAAATACGGAAAGAGAGCTCGACCAACGAGAAACGCCCGGCGAAAACGGCCGCGAAGGCGAGCCGGTCACGGCATATACCAGCTAGAGAAAAAGAACGCGTGTGGACCCGGGACAAGGGCCGTTGCGCTTATGTCGGGCCCGCCGGCAAGCGGTGCAACTCGACGTTTGACTTGCAGATCGACCATTTCCCGATTCCGTTTGCGCGGGGAGGACCGAGCAAGGCCAGTAACCTGCGGTTACTATGCGCGCGGCACAATCGCTATACCGCCAGAGAAGCTTTCGGACGCCTGTGTGATGCCCGCCACACGGCGCAAGCCGGTAGCGGAAAGCACACGGAACCGTTCACACACCGACGAGACTAGCCGCCGCGACGTGTCGCCGTCGGGCAAACGAACAAATCCAAGACGGCCGGATCGTTCGACCGGCAACGAGCACAACGCCTTCCCGGGTCTTGCGCCACTTTCTTGTGTTCGATATGCTCTTGACTACCCTGGGCATTGCTGCGGTGCCGGCGGTGGTGATTTGGCCTGGCACGCTGAGCGGTACATCAACATGTTTTACGACTACTTGCGCAACAGTGATTTCGGTGCGCCCGCGGAGTCTGAGTCGGACAGCAACCAGTTGAAATAGGCGCGAGGCGCCGGGAGGGAGGTCAGATGCTCGGTTTGCTCACCGTGACGATGGCGGCGTTCACGATCGTTGCCCAGAGCACGGAAGCGGGACGGCTACAAGATCAGTCGTGGGGTGTGTACGCCGCGCCCACGGGATACCAGTTCGTTTCGGGTCCGTTATTCGACCTGTCGGCGGGAGGGACCTCCCTGGAGGGAGGGCTGTTCTACAGAAGATTCTTGGCACACGGATTCGCGGCTCGTGTGGAAGCGCGGTACGCAACGCGGCGACTCGACGCGACAGTATCGGATCCGGCGCCGGGACGCCTCGTACGCGTCTCAGAGGAGTTCGTCGAAATTCCCGTGATGCTGCAGTCCGAGGACCGGACCGACATCGCGGGGCGCGCTCTTCGCATCTCGCTCGGCGCGGGGGTATGCTACGGAGTGCTTGTGAAGCAGGAGTTGACGGAGCCACCGGGCTCCTCATATACCGGCCCGCCCGCTCCCGAGCTCTCGTTCGGCGACTACCATCGCATTGCCTGGCTCATTGATGGAGGGGTGTCTCTCGAGTTCGATCCGGGGCGAGCGGTTTTCGCGCACTTCAGACTACAAAGGGACATGGACACGTTCGCCGAGGCGGATAACGTCACCATGGCGAGACTTTATGCCGCTTATGGCATCTATGGCGGTCTCGAGTTCGGCTTCTGAGTCTCTGAGGCACCGTACGGCAGGGCGACGCTTCACGATCAATTGTACTCTGCCGGCGAGTGGCGTCAGAGGGTACTACGGTCCAAATTTCGCCACGAAAACGTCTTCCTCGCCGGCGCTCGTAAGCGTCCCGCCGCCGAAGTTCACGGTGCTCCGAAACCACCCGGTCGCCAACACTTTCCCCGTGGCATCGACGGCAACGCCTGTGAGGATCTGCACGTCTGCATCTCCAAAGTTTTTGCTCCAGAGATGGGTACCGCCGGACGTGAACCTGGCAACGAAAATGTCGTAATCCCCGGCGCTCGTAAGCGCGCCGCCGCCGAAGTCTACGGTGCCATCGATATACCCGCCGACGACCACGTTCCCCGCGGCATCGGTGGCTATGCCGGCGCCAAACTGATGGTATACACCTCCGAAGCGCTTGCCCCAGAGATGGAAGCCGCCGGACGTGAACTTGACGACGAAAATGTCGAAATCTCCGGCGCTCGTGAGCGTGCCGCCGCCGAAGTCCACGGTGCCCGTGAATCCACCGGTCAGGACTATGTTCCCCGAATGGTCCATAGCAACGCCTTCGGGAAACTGAAGGTGCTTATCGCCAAAGCTGTTGCTCCAGAGATGGGAGCCGTCGGACGCAAACTTGGCCATGAATATGTCGCTATAGCCCTTACTTTCCAGCGAGTCGCCGCCGAAGTCCACGGTGCCATCGAAGTACCCGGTTAGGACCACATTTCTTGCAGCGTCGATCGCGATGTTGGTCGGCCTCTGATATAGCGTGTCGCCAAAGCTCTTGCTCCAGAGATAGGAGCCGTCGGACGTGAACTTGACGACGAAAATGTCGAAATCTCCCGCGCTCGTGAGCTCGCCGCCGCCGAAATTTACGGTGCCCTGGAAGCCCCCTGGCACGACCACGTTCCCAGCAGCGTCGATCGCAACACCCGTGGCCCACTGATCGTATCCATCGCCAAAGTCTTTGCTCCAGAAATAGGAGCCGTCAGGGGCGAACTTGGCGACGAATATGTCATGCCCGCCCGCACTTGTTAGGATACCACCGCCGAAGTCCACGGTGTTGTCGAACCATCCGGCGACGACCACGTTTCCTGTAGCGTCAATCGCGATTTGGGGGTCGCGCTGATTGCCGGCCGCGTCGCCGAAGCGTTGACTCCAGAGATGGGAGCCGCTGGAGTTGAACTTCGCCACGAAGATGTCGCAATTGCCGGCGCTCGTGAGCTTGCCCCCGCCGAAGTCCACGGTTCCCTGGAATTCCCCGACCACGACCACGTTTCCCGCGGGATCGATGGCCACGCTGAGGCTATTCTGATAGTTTTCGTCGCCGAAGCGTTGACTCCAGAGGTGTTCGCCGTTCGGTTGCGGTCTCGGTTCGACAGGATTCTTGTCCTCGCACCCTGCGAACAAAAGAGCCGCCAGAACGAGCGTGAACATCTTGACATGCTCGAATCGCATCGCTGTCCCCTTTGAGGGCCTTCAACGCTTCTTGTTCTCCACCAGCTCGAAAAGAATCTTCCCGGTGGACTTGGGATGGACGAACGCGATCGTGGAACCTCCCTTGCCTTTCCGCGGCTTGGCGTCGATCATCTCGGCGCCGGCGCGCGCGAGAGAGGCCATGACGGCAGCGATGTCCGTGACCTCGAGCGCAATGTGGTGAATTCCCGGGCCGCGCTTCTCGACGAACTTCCGCGTGGGCGACTCAGGCGAGGTTCCCTGGACGAACTCGATGCAGGTGTTTCCCAGTTTTACCGTCGCCACCTCGACCGGTTGGTCGGCGATCCGTTCGCGGTGGTCGGCGCGGAGCCCAAAGAGCTTCTCGAATAGACCGAGGGCCTGGTCGAGGTCCTCGACGGCGATTGCCACGTGATCGATTCCCTTGATCATCTCTCACTCCAGTGGTTAGCGGGCAGTTATAGTGATCGTTGCTCGCGGTACCTGCCGAAGGTCTTGGCGAGCGCGGTGCAGATTTCTCCCACGCTGGCGCGGGCCTTCACGGCGTCCAGCACGATCGGGACGAGATTCTCGCTGCCGCGCGAGGCGGCCTCGAGCTTCTTGAGCAGCCCCTCGACGGCCGCCCCGTCGCGCTCTTTGCGGCGCGCCTGCAAGGCGGCGATCTGGTTTCGCTCCAACTCGGGGTTCACGCGGAACACGGGGGTTCCTGCGGCTTCTTCTTCGACGTAGGCATTCAGGCTCACGATCTTCTGGTCGCCGCTCTCGAGCGAACGCTGGTAGTCGTAGGCGGCGCGTTCGATCTCACGTTGCGGAAATCCTTCCTCGATGGCCCGGATCATGCCGCCCATGCCTTCGACATCGGCGATCAAGCGCGAGGCTTTCTCATCGAGCGCGTCGGTCAAGGCCTCGATGGCGTAGCTCCCGCCGAGGGGATCGATGGTGTCGCACACACCGCTCTCCTCCATGATAATCTGCTGCGTGCGGAGTGCGATCTTGGAGGCGCGGTCGCTGGGGAGCCCGAGCGCTTCATCGAGGCTGTTGGTGTGGAGGGACTGCGTGCCGCCGAGCGCGGCGGCCAGCGCTTGCAGCGTGACGCGCACCACGTTGTTTTCGGGTTGCTGCGCGGTGAGCGTGCACCCCGCGGTCTGGGTGTGAAACCGGAGCAGCATGCTCTCCTGCTTCTTGGCCCCGAACCGCTCGCGCATGATGCGGGCCCAGATCCTGCGGGCGGCGCGGAACTTGGCCACTTCCTCGAGGAAGTGGTTGTGAACGTTGAAAAAGAACGAGAGCCTGGGCCCGAACGCATCGACGGGAAGCCCCGCTTTCAACGCGGCCTCGACGTAGGTCACTCCGTCGGCAATGGTGAAGGCGAGTTCCTGCACCGCCGTGGAGCCTGCCTCCCGTATGTGATAGCCGCTGATGCTGATTGCATTCCAGCTGGGGATTTCACGCGCGCACCACGCGATGGTGTCGGTGACGAGCCGCATCGAGGGCTCGGGCGGGAATATGTAGGTCCCGCGGGCGATGTATTCCTTCAAAATGTCGTTCTGTATCGTGCCGGAGAGAGTTTTGCGAGCGATACCGCGTTCCTCGGCGACGGCCACGTACATGGCGAGGAGAATCGCCGCCGTGGCGTTGATGGTCATCGACGTGCTCACTTCGTCCATGGGAATGCAATCGAAGAGCACGCGCATGTCGTCGATGGTGTCGATGGCCACTCCCACGCGGCCCACCTCGCCCGCGGCCATAGGATCGTCGGAGTCGTAGCCCATCTGCGTGGGGAGATCAAACGCCACGGAAAGCCCTTTCTGCCCGCGTTCCAGAAGATACCGGAACCGCTCGTTGGTCTCCCGCGCCGTGCCGAAGCCGGCGTACTGCCGGGTGGTCCACGGGCGACCGCGGTACATGGAGGGATACACACCGCGTGTGAACGGGTAGTCGCCCGGGAATCCTATTCGCTCGAGATAGCCCTCCGGGTCCTCCGGCGCGAGGTAGAGCGGCTCGATCTCGATCCCGGAGGTGGTCTCGAAGGCCTTTCTCCGCTCCGGCCGCTTCTCCGTGTAGGAGCGGTACGTGCTCGCGAGCCACTTCTCTCTCTCTTCCTGTAATCGCTTAGGTGTCATTGCTTTCTCTCTTTTTCGCCAAGCGTACTTGGTCGTCGTCGGCGGTGATAATCTCGCGCATGCCGGCGTCGTGCACGGCGATATCGGCCGGACGGTCCGCGAAGGCCTTCCGAATTAAGCCCATTAATGACAACAGATTAGTTGCCGTGATTCTAATTGAGCAGCGGCCGCCGGTCAATGGTTTCTTGTTGCAAAAAACGCCTAAGCGACGTAATATTTATTAGTTACTAAGATCGGTTTAACCGCAGGTTAACCGGAGGGAGGAGCCATGTTTCGCATGTTTGTGGTCGCGATCGCGCTGCTTTCCGTGATCGGGTGTGGCGGAAAACAGCAGGAGTCGGCGGGCGACACCTCGTCGGGCCAGAGCGAGAGCGAGTCTCGCTCCATGATCCCTGAGAAGGTGGAGAAGCCTTCGGAGATAGTGGGCGTGTCCTTGGCCCCGCGTTTCGATGAGGCAGGAAACGTGTCCGAACTCGCGGTCGCCAAGGGGCAGAGGTTCGAGTTTTTCGTTATCGCCGACGTCCCCGAACCCTTCCATACTTCCGCGTCGCAGTTCAGTGTCGAGTTGCCCGCAGGAGTGTCGGTGTTGGGCACGGTCAATTTCCACGAACGCGTGTTGACGATGGGCGACTATCTGAGCGATTACGCGATGGCTTACCAGTGCGCGCCTCCGGGTAAGTTCTACCTGGTCAAGTTCACGTGCGAAACGGACGAGACCTTCGCGGGGGGAATGATCCGGACGCGCGAGGGAGTGACGGGGGAGGCCAAGCCGTATATCGGTTTCGTCACGTGTGAAGAAGAGCGTCTGCCCGCCGCGGGCGGGACTGCAACGCTCGATTTGAAATAGGATGTGACATCCCAAGACTCGTTTCGGAGGGAATCGGCCATGTTGAAAGAGAAGCTTCTCGCGGCG
>JBGSIK010000290.1:0-4000 GCA_041742575.1 Candidatus Krumholzibacteriia bacterium | reverse complement strand
ATGACGCGTGTTTCGCATGCCGGCCACCGGGGCTTGTGCGGACGTTCGGGGAACGAACGGGATGCAACGGAAGCGGACGGGAATGAGAGTCAGGAGCGCGACCGGCGCCACTCCGCTTGGAAGACGATCACGCGTCCGGCTTCTCCCGTGAGGGTGTCGAATCGACGTGAAACTCCCCGTTCCGAAACGATACCGATACCGTGTCGCCGTCGCCGACCTTTCCCGCGAGTATGGCGTTCGCCACGCGGTTCTCGACCGATTTCTGAATCAGACGCTTCAGCGGACGCGCTCCGTACACGGGATCGAACCCCTTGCGCGCGAGTTCCGCGATCGCTTCGTCTGACACCCGCAGTTCGAGACCCTTGCGACGGAGACGAGCGGCGAGATCCCCCATGCGCAGCCGGGCGATGGCGCGGACATCTTCCTCACCGAGAGGATGGAACACGATGATGTCGTCCAGTCGGTTGAGAAACTCCGGCTTGAACGCCGCGCGCACGGCGTTCATCACCGAGGTCTGCATTTCCTGGTAGCTCGAAAACGTCGTCGACGAGGTGCCCAGATTCGAAGTCATGATGATCATGCTGTTTGAAAAGTCCACCGTGCGCCCCTGTCCGTCCGTGAGTCTCCCGTCGTCCAGGATCTGCAGGAGGATGTTGAACACCTCGGAATGGGCCTTCTCGATTTCGTCCAGGAGGACAACGGTGTACGGTTGGCGGCGGACCGATTCGGTCAGAAATCCGCCTTCCTCGTACCCGACGTAGCCAGGCGGCGCTCCGATCAACCGCGCGACCGAGTGCTTCTCCATGTATTCCGACATGTCGATCCTGACCATCTTCGATTCGTCGTCGAAAAGCACCTCGGCCAGCGCTTTGGCCAACTCGGTCTTCCCCACGCCCGTCGGACCCACGAACACGAAGGACCCGATCGGCTGATGGGGCGAACTGAGTCCCGCACGCACGCGGCGTATCGCCTCCGAAACCGCGGTTATCGCGTCACGCTGTCCGATCACCCGCTGCCCGAGACGCTCCTCGAGGTGCAGCAGCTTGTCGCGTTCGGGCTCCATCATTCTGCTCACCGGTATGCCGGTCCAGCGCGCCACGATCTCGCTGATCTCCTCGGGACCGACCTCTTCGCGCAGGAGCGCGCCGTCTTTCTGGAGGGTGGTCAGCTCGACGTTGGCCTCCTTCAGCCGTTTCTCCAGTTCGGGTATACGGCCGTAACGGATCTCGCCCACCTTTTCCAGATCGTTCCGGCGACCGGCCATCTGCTCCTCGCGCCGGGCATCGTCGATCCGCTTCTTGATCGAGCGGATTTTTTCGATCGCGGCCTTCTCGTTCTCCCAGCGTGACATCTCCTTCTTGTGCGCGTCTTCCAGCGCCTCCAATTCACGGCGGATCTCGGCCAGGCGTTGCCGCGACTGCTTGTCCTTCTCCTTTTCCAGGACCTGCGCCTCGATCGCGAGCTGGGTCATCTGCTCTTTCCGCTCCATGAGCTCTGCCGGATAGCTGTCCAGCTCGAGCTTGAGCTTCGACGCCGCTTCATCGATGAGATCGATCGCCTTGTCGGGCAGGAACCGGCCGGCGATATAGCGGTCGGAGAGCCGCGCCGCCGCCACCAAGGCGGAGTCGGTGATCTTGACGCCATGGTGCAGCTCGTAACGCTCCTTAAGCCCGCGTAGAATGGCGATGGTGTCTGACACACTGGGCTCGCGAACCATGACTACTTGGAAGCGGCGTTCGAGGGCGGCGTCTTTCTCGATGTGCTTGCGGTGCTCGCCGAGCGTCGTCGCCCCCACACAGCGCAACTCGCCGCGTGCGAGCGCGGGTTTGATCATGTTCGACGCATCCAGGGCTCCCTCGGCCGCCCCCGCCCCCACCAGCGTGTGCAGCTCATCGATGAACAGGATGATTTCGCCGCCGGCTTTCTGGATCGCTTTGAGCAAGGCCTTGAAGCGCTCCTCGAATTCGCCGCGGAACTTCGTGCCCGCGACCAGTGAACCCATGTCGAGAGCCAGCAGCCGCTTGTTCCTGAGCACCTCCGGCACGTGGCCGTCGGCGATGCGCTGGGCCAGGCCTTCGACGATCGCCGTTTTCCCTACGCCAGGATCGCCGATCAAAACGGGATTGTTCTTGGTTCGCCTGGAAAGGACCTGGCTCACCCGCCGGATCTCTTCGTCCCTTCCGATCACGGGATCCAGTTTCCCCTCGCGCGCCCTCTGGGTCAGGTCGATGGTGAACTTCTCGAGCGCCTGCATCTTGTTTTCCGGATTCTGGTCGTCGACATGCTCGCCGCCCCGGATGTCCGTTAGCGCCGCGAGAATGGCGTCCGCCGTGAGCCCGTTCGATCGCAGATACTCCCCGGCTTCCGATTTCGGTTCCCTCGCCATCGCAAGCAGGAGATGCTCCGTGGATATGAACTTGTCCCCCAGTGTCTGTGCTTCTGTGTATCCGTTCTTGAGCACGGCCTGCATGTCGGCTGACATGTACGCCTGGCCGGAGCCATGCTGTTCGGGCATGTTTTTCAAGTGCTGCTCGACGGCCCCGAGGGCGCGCGACACTTCGACGCCGGCCCGGGTCAGCAGGATCGGAACCAAGCCGTCCGCCTGCTCGAGCAGCGCATGGAGGAGGTGCCACGACGTTGTCTCTGGGTGGCTTCTGAGGAACGCCAACTCGCTCGCCGCTTCGATCGCCGCCTGCGCCTTTTCAGTGAATCGATCCATCATTGTTCGTGCTCCTGCTTGAGGATACGGAAAACCGTTCAAACGGCCAACGCACCTTCAGTGCCAGTTCCCGATTTCGAGGGCACTTCGGTTAACTATATACCAGAAGATAAGTTACAACACGATCTTCACGGTCGACCCGAAACCGGCGAAGGGGCCGCGCCGCCACCATGTCGCATTATCATGACAATATTGCTAATGGCCGGCAAACCGTGTCAGTCGTTTAGGAACTGGCCAAAGTCGAAGACGGAGTTGGGAGGAAAACCGTAGATCAGGTGGATGGCCAGCACTTCCTCGCTCGCAAAACAGTCCACCCTCGGCGCGCTCACTCCCCCAAACATCATGTGGGAAGGGTCGATGCTGTGGTGAAGACCGAGGACGTGGCCCAACTCGTGACGGACCACGCGCGCGAAGGCGTTTTCACTGGCGGCGGTGTAGACGGTGCGGAAGGCGACCGTGCCCCGGATCGGGTTTTCTTCCGCGCTGAGCTCGTCGCGGCGATAGTAGTCCCGAGGTATGTCGCTTCGATAATCGCAGCGAACTCCCACCGACGGTGCCCCATCGACGGCACGAAACACGTCCCTTGCCAGTGTGGATTCGATTTCGGCGATCAACGCCTCGATCACCGCGGCGTAGTCGAGCCCGCCGTTTTCGTACCGAGGCACATAAATGTCGATCGGAAGCGCCCAGTGCCGCTGGTAGCTGGGATACAGGAGCCCGGGAAGCGTCGTGATCGAGGTGAAGTATTCCAGAAACCCCGCGTACAGCGTCGAGGACAGCGGGCTATCGGGCAACAACAAGGCGTGATAGAAGGCATTGTTCTCGCCGAGGTTGGAAAGTGCGACATCGAAGTAATCGCCGACGACGCCGGCCGCTCCATCGTCCGACACAATCAATGTGGTTCCAAGGTCGGAGGTCTCCGCGAGTTCCCACCGGCCGTTTTCGTCGGAGCGGGTCGCGAGCGCTCCGAGACTCACGTACGCGCCGGGGATCGCCGCGCCGGTCGCCGGGTCCAGCACTTCCCCGGAAATTTGAAGCCCGCGCGTGTATCCTTCCCCCGGCACACTGAGGGGAGAGAGGTTCCCCGCGTCGTCCTCCGCCCGGATAGCGACCGACGCGTACCGAGCGAAGCCCGGCCGCGTGATCACCATCTCCATCGGCTGCCCTGGCGCGGCCGGCTCCGGCACTCCGCCGTGGGGAGTCGCACGCCGCCACAATTCCTCTTTGACGACAGGCAGGTGGTAGGAGCGAACGAGATACCGTGCCGGACGTCCTTCCAGA
>JBGSIK010000289.1:0-3480 GCA_041742575.1 Candidatus Krumholzibacteriia bacterium | reverse complement strand
GGGAAGAGCACGAGCGTGATGTCGGCAGACTGGTCGGAGATGCTGTTCAACACCACCGAGCAACGCTGGCCGCCGGTGAGCCGTGTGTTGTCGATCATGGGGAAGTCGAAGTAGCTCACCCCGAAGTTCGCCACTTTGGTTTGCCGGCCCTGCTCGGGGTCCGGGGTCTCGATGTTGAGAGCGATCCGAATTTCGCGGTTTACCTGGTCGACATCCAGGACGTCGATCCCGAAGGTTGTCTCGATGCCCTCGAGTGTCAGCGTGGCCGGCTCCAGGCTGGTGCCGCCGGGATCGTCGGCGAGATCGATGGTGCGGTCGAACCGCTTGCCCACGCCCTCCAGAACGATCATCTGCCGGCGCACGATCTCGCGTGCCATGGTCTCCAGCCGGTATACGTAGGCGGCGTTCTCCGCCCGAGCCTCCGGCGTCTGCGCCTCCCCTTGTGCCTCCACCACGCGCCGCCGCATCTCCTCGAACAGCGGCTTCAGGTTGAGCGACTCATGGAAGTTGTAGGCGAGCATCTCGAGGTTGAGCACGGAGGCGCTGAGCCCCGTTTCGTTCGGGTTCACGAAAGAGTTTATGATGGAGACGCACATGTCCTTGCGCAGCGCGCTCTCCGACTCCTCGCGCCGGCTCATGAGTTCGGTGTAGAGGCGAGTGTTGGTGTCGATCGCCTGTCGCTTGTTCAGGGCACTCGAAGTGATGAAGCCGAGCAAACCGATGGCTGCCGCCGTGAGCAATCCACCCACCGGACGCAAGAGGATGTCGATCTTGTCCCACGCGTCCCGTTTCTTGACGGGTCCCTCGGTCATGTTCCGCTCACTTCCTTCTCAAGGAAAGCTTGCCGTCCTTTTTCTCGACGATGAGATCGTAGCGCGTCGCTTCCTTGTATGAAAAAACCTCGAGCGTGAGCGCTTGCTTCTGGTACATGAGCGTCAGGACGCACTTCCCCGTTTCCTTCATCATCAGCTTGAAAGAGCCGAACTTGTCGGTAACAGTAGAATCGGCGACGACCATGGAACCGGTCGCCGGCGAAGCCGGTTTCTTTTCAGCGCCTGGGGCACTCACCGGCGGCGCAACGGCGATCGTCACCGGGAGACCGGCGGGCACCGGTTTCCCATCTATTTTGATGTCGCCGAAGATGCGGCCGGCGGACGCGTTCGACGCGGTGAGGCAAGCCCACAGGGCCAACGATATAATGAGGATCCAACGCATGTATTCTCTCCTTCCCACTGGCCCTGGGCGCCCGCCACGCGAGCGCCTCACTTCAGGAGGAGGGGCGACAGGCCAGCGCCGTTGCCCCAGCGTAACGAATAATAGGCCAATTTCGAATCCGTGTCCAGACACCCGGGCGGACGGCACACGCGACCAGCCCGTCTGTTGATCCGGTTGCGCGGTCCGAACGCTCCCGGAAAAACCCCCATTTTTTTGATTTTTAACTATTCGGGCTTGTGTTATACAGCAACCAAGTGCTGCAGGTGAGTGCTTGCGACACCAACATGACCCGTACCAAGGAGGTTCAGGATGAAAAGGGTTTCGATAATGTTGGCTGCGTTACTCGTTCTTGCTTTGGCGGTCGCCGCCCAGGCACAGGTCAAGCCGGTGGTCTATGCCGGCGGCGGAGTTTCTATGCCCATGGCACCGGACTTCTTCAGTGACTACTGGGGAATGGGCTATAACGTCGGCGGCGGCCTCGGCATCCAGATCAATCCCAGCGTCGAAGTGACGGGGAGCCTCTTCTTCAACAGTTTTCCGTTTGACGACGAGAAGTTGCTTGAGGAATTGGGCGCTTCCGGCGAAGGCGTCACAGTCGACGGTTTGGACTTTCAATCGCTCGAGTTCGGCATCGACCTCAAGTACATTTTGATGGCGAATAACCCGGACGCAAAGTTCCTGCCCTACCTTACGGTTGGCGCGGGTATGTCCAACGTCAAGTTCACGGACGTAACGGTCACGGGGGGCGATGACTCAATCACTCTACCCGCGGGCGACATTAGCGAGACCGACTTCGCCCTGAACGGCGGGGCCGGGGTCAACTACATGTTCTCGCCCAAGTTCGGTGCTTGGGTCGAAGGCCGGTACACAGTCGTAATGACCGAGGGTGAAAGCATGCAGTACATCCCGGTCCGAGCCGGCGTCAAGCTACTGTTCGGAGAGTAATCTTCCCCGCAATCGCGCAATTGCCGGAGCCGGGTCATCCGGCTCCGGCTTTCTGACATACTGTGAGCAACAAAAACCGACTCGACGTCCACGTGCGAGATGCCACGCCGGCGGATGCAGATTTCGTCGTGGCGTGCAACGCTCGCCTGGGTGAGGAAACCGAGGGTAAAACTCTGGATCCGCGTGTCCTGGCGGCGGGAGTGCGGCGCGGTCTGGGGCGACCCGAGTTGTGCCGCTACTTCATCGCCGAAGTAGATGGTACACGTGTGGCCACCACGATGGTGACCTACGAGCTTACCGACTGGCGCGACGGGGTCGTCTGGTGGCTGCAGAGTGTATACGTGCTCCCGGAATTCCGCCGGCGTGGCGTATTCCGGGCCGTGTATCGCCACGTCGAATCGGCGGCGCGTTCCTCCGGCGAAGCGCGGGCGCTCCGGCTTTACGTCCGGAGCGACAACACGCGTGCGATCCGAACTTACACCTCGCTCGGCATGGGGCCCACCGGCTACGAGGTTCTCGAAGACAACTGGCCGGCAGGCGCGTAACAATCCGCAGAGAGCTTCGTATTACATTCCGATTCCCCCTGTCGATCGGCGTCGTGTCTATTCGCCGAACAGAATCGAAAAACGGTTCACTATCCAAAATGATTCCGCCACCCGGGAGATTTCCATGAAGCGATCATGGGTTGCGACTTGCCTTCTTCTCGTCGCCCTCGCGTACGCCGCGCACGCCCAGTCCCTCGACCTCGCGATCGGCGGATACGGCGTTGGACTCGGTAACTCGCGGAACATCAATGGATTGCGCCTGAACTTCGTTGACCACAACGTCGAATCGATCAACGGAATCAACCTCACGTTTTGGAAACCGGAGGCATCCCCGCGCGCGGAGATCAACGGTCTTTCGATCGGCCTCGTCGGCTTCGACGCGGACCGGATCACGGGGCTCACGGTCGCGGTGGTGGGGATGAGCGCCCGGCTCCTCCGTGGAATCTCCATCGCCGGGGTAGGCATCGACAGCGAGACGATTGAAGGACTCATGGTGACCGGCGTGGGATCCGGCGCCTCCACCATCAAGGGCGTGTCGATCGCCGGCATCGGCCTCGGGGCTCAAGATGTGACTGGGATTTGCGTGGGCGGAATCGGCGCCGGCGCGACCGATATACGTGGGATTTCAATCGCGGGTGTCGGTTTCGGCGCCGAGAGCGTCAAGGGCGTGGCCGTGAGCCTCGTCGGCATGGGCGCCGGGGACGAGTTCATCGGATTGGGGGTGGCCGGCATCGGCCAGGGCGCGGACGAGGCGAAGGGGATATTCCTGGCCGGC
>JBGSIK010000288.1:0-2362 GCA_041742575.1 Candidatus Krumholzibacteriia bacterium | reverse complement strand
GTGCGCATGCTGCTCGATCCCACCGTGGAGCGGTTCCGGCACATCGAACTGGGCAAAGTGGAGTCGTGGAGTTTCACGGCCAGCAGCGGCAAGACGATCGTGGGGCGCGTGCACTATCCGCCGGACTTCGATCCCGCACGGAAGTGGCCGTGCATCGTCAATTATTATGGAGGGACTTCCACCATCGATCGCAGCTTCGGCACCCGCTACCCCAAGGACCTGTGGACTGCGAACGGCTACGTGGTTTACGTGTTGCAGCCCAGCGGAGCGACCGGATTCGGACAGGCCTTTTCGGCTTTCCACGTGAACGATTGGGGAAAGATCGTTTCGGAAGAGATCATCGAGGGAGTCCAGGCGTTTCTGAAAGCCCACCCGTTCGTCGACCCCAAGCGCATTGGTGGCATCGGCGCTTCGTTCGGCGGTTTCATGACGGAGTTGCTCGTCACGAAAACCGACATATTCGCGGCCGCCGTCTCGCACGCCGGTATCAGCTCGATCTCGAGTTACTGGGGCGAAGGTTACTGGGGCTATGAATACAACGCCGTCTCGGCGGCGGGGAGCTTCCCGTGGAACCGGCCCGACATCTACATCGAGCAGAGCCCGTTGTTCGCCGCCGACAAGGTCAAGACTCCGCTACTCCTGCTGCACGGAGCAGTGGACACCAACGTTCCGCCGGGAGAAAGCGATCAGATGTACGCGGCCCTGAAGCTTCTCGGCAAAGAAGTGGAATACATCAAGGTCGCCGACCAGAACCACTTCGTCCTCGACTACAAGAAGCGGATCATGTGGTCGGATGCCATCGTGGCTTGGTTCGACCGCTGGCTCAAGGACGAGCCTGAATGGTGGAACGACATGTACCCGAGCCCGGAGGGGAAGAAGGCGACGAAACCCGCCGATGTCGGCGTGCACCGCGTCGAGCTGGAGCGGTACGGCACCACCCTCCTGGGCAACGTCACCAAGGCGGATATCGACGCGGCGCTTCCGGATTGGTTCGGCCAGATGCTGGAATACACGCCCGATCCCGCGGTGGTATCGGAACTCGCGAACGACATTCTCGACCTTCGATTCACGATTGTCCTTGGCACCTGGTGTAGCGACTCGGTGCGGGAAATACCGAGGTTGTGGCGGATATTCGAGGAAGCGGGATATCCGGCGGATACGGTCGAGCTGTTCGCGGTGGGAAGCTCGCGCTTCACCAAAGAGATGCCGATCCCAAGCGACGTATTCGAATGGTCGAACAAAGTGAAGGCCTACTACGGCATCGAGCTTGTTCCCACGATCATCGTCACGCGTGACGGCAAAGAGCTGGGGCGTATCGTGGAAACCCCGAAGGATACGCTGGAGAAGGACCTCCTCGGGATGGTGAAGAAGTGATGGACGTGGAAGTGGATCGATCCAGGCCTCGCGGCAAGGTACTCCCGCCGGTGTATTTCGGTGTGAGCATCCTGGCGATGGTCGGACTACGCTTTTTGCTTTCGGGTCCTCAGGTGATCGGCTCGCCGTGGCGTTACCTTGGCCTGCTGCCGTTGGGGTTGGGCGCGGGGCTCAACGTCGTCGCCGACAGGTTGTTCAAGAAGTACAAGACGGAAGTGAAACCTTTCCGCGATTCGAGCGCATTGGTAACAGAGGGTCCATACCGCTTCAGCCGGCATCCGATGTACCTGGGCGGCATCCTGATGCTGTTGGGGATCGGTGTTCTGCTGGGCACTGCGGTTCCGTTCGTCGTGGTTCCGGTGATGTTCTGGATCACGACCCTGCGCTTCGTCGTCCCGGAGGAAGCGGCGATGGAGCGCCAGTTCGGAGAGCGCTATCTCGACTACAAACGCCGCGTCCGGCGATGGATCTAATTCCACCCCCGTTATTGGAATGCCTGCGATCGAAACGCAAGCGCGTTGCACTGTAGTGGGCCGAGTGTTGGAGCGGTTGGGACGGGGCGCTAGTGGAAGTCGCGGCTCGAGCGCCGGTGGGGCCTGCGCGCGATGGCGGGATCCCACAGCGACTCCGCCACGATGTGCACCACACCGTCCTCGGACTGGAGTTTCCCCGTGACACCCAGGAACGAGGCCGTCTTTCCCAGCATCTCGTACTTCTGGAACACATCTCGCCAGATGATCACGTTCACGAACCCCGTTTCGTCCTCGAGCGTCATGAACACCACGCCCTTGGCCGTCCCCGGTCGCTGGCGATTGATGACGATACCGGCGTAGCGGACGCGCCGGCCGCTCTGCATCTTCCATACGGTGTGGGCGTCGGGGAGGCCCATGGCGCGGAGCTCGTGCCGGATGGGAGTGAGAAGATGTCCCCGCGTGCTCAGGCTGGTAGAGTCGTAGTCCCACGCAATGGTCTCGATCTCATTGAGATC
>JBGSIK010000287.1:0-5881 GCA_041742575.1 Candidatus Krumholzibacteriia bacterium | reverse complement strand
CGGCGTCGGTGGCGTCCTGCGATTGCGTCGTCGTGTAGGCGAAGTTGAACTGGCTCCCGACCGCCTTCCGCCAGCCGTCCATCCGATCGACCATGTTCACCGTCTGCATGGCGGCGGGCTTGATCTTGGGATGGATGACCGGTATGAACCAGTGACCCTTCTTCTCCCGTTGGAAATACTTGGTCATCTGAGCGGCGAACGCGTAGTTGAGGCCGATCGTGAGCGGCTCCTTCTCGTGATACTCTTTGTACGCGTCGCGCACGACCAACTGGTTGCTCACGATGCTCGCGTTCGAGAGCACGTCCTGCTCGTCTTCGCCCACGCTGTTGATGGAGAACTTCCAGGACTTCACGAGCTGGCCCATCGAGTCCTTGGAGTTCTTCACCGGGAGCGCTCCGACGATGTGAACGTGGTAGTCTCCCGCCATGCGCATGTACGGGATGAGCGACATCGACTCTCCCTCGATCTTGTCGAAGGGGAGGAACATGAACGACCGGTACTCGCCGCGCGCGATGTGCAGGTTCGTGGCCTTGAGCTCGTTGTCGACGACCTTCTGGAAGGCTTTCTTGATGAGGAAATTGGGGCCCATGATGAGCGAGGTCTGGCCCCTGGGCAGCGCCGCCGACTTCGGATCCATACCGTTGTGCTTCCAGAGGATGATCTGGTTGGCGAGGATCTCGCGCGGGCGCAGGCGATCGAGCATCTGGCCCACGCCGTTGTTCACCGCGCTCTTCAGCTGCTTCTTCATCTTGTTGAGCTTGCCGAGCTCGAGGTTCGCCCGCTTATCGGGATCGAGCGAATCGGCGATGAGCTTGAAAACCTCCGCCAGAATCAGCTTCTTCTGGTAGTTGAAGTTGGGGCTCGACTTGAGATCGGCGTTCGTGGCCCACTTCGCCGTCAGGACATTCAGATCCGTGTTCTGCTTGGTCTTGGAGTTCAGGATCTTGTCAGCGGTGGCCGCCGACTGTTGGTCGAGAGGCACGACTTGCTGCATCTCGGCGATCGTTTTCTTCGCGCCTTCCTGCTGGGGTTCCGGGGTCATTATTCACCTCCCTGGAACAATTCGTTGACCTCGTCCTCGGTGAGGCCGCCCTCGGCCTTCGCCTCCTGGGTCGTGACCGTGTATTCCATGAAACGGTCCTTGCTGGCCGCGATCGAGGCCCGCAGTTGCTCTTGGGCCGACTCGGTCGTGGCGTTGATCTCGTTCAAGGCTTCGTCCTGCAGGCTCGCCGCCAGCTCGCGGGCACGCTGCGCGACGACTTTCTTCTCCTCCTCGCTCATGGCCCCTTGGAAGTCGACCGCGGATGGATCGTTCAAGAAATGTGTGATCGCATTGAGCTTGGCCTGCAACTGGGCCAGCAGAGGTGTCTTCCAGATCAGTTCGTTGGGATCATCCATCCATTTCGCGTCGGCCACGGCGTAGCGATCGGACGCAACGTCGTTGAACCTGGCAAAGCCTTCCCCGGTGGGATTGAGGAACACGTTCTCCGTGGCGTAGTCCAGGCTTTCCAGGATCGACTTCAAGCTCTCGCCGCCGAGTTTCTGGGTGAAGTCGAGCTTGCCCAGGGCCGGACAACGCTTGAAGATGTCGTTCTCGTCTTGAATGCTGCCGAGGAACACGGTGTCGGTCATGTGGTCGTCCACGCTGATCCCGAGGTTCTGATCGAGCGGTCCCTCTGTCGACAGCTTCTCGACGGGGTCGCCCTTGACGACGTGGGCGCCCACCTTCTTTTCCGCTGCCATTGTGACCTCCCTTGGTCTACGACTTGTGCGACTTGATAGCCAAGGCGTTCTTATCGTCGACGAAGAGCAGATACTCCCCGCCGTCTTTGATTCTTCCCTGAATGAAGCTCTCGCTGATGAGCCGCGACACGCTCGCCTCCACCAGACGTTGGACCGATCGTGCGCCGGTGGTCTGGGCGTCGATCTGCGACACCAGCCATTCCATCGTACCATCGTCGACAGCCAGCTTGCAATTAATTATTTGACTGTTATTTACCTGGCCGATCACCCGATTGATCTCCCGGCGCGCGATTTTCTTGAGGGTCGCCGGGCTCAAGGTATCGAACACGATGATCTCGAGCCGGTCGATGAACTCGCGGCGAAATGTCGGGCCCTGCTGGACATTGTGAGGGTCTCGGTACCGCAGCAGCATGTCGCGCACTTGCCGGTCGGTGGCATCCCCGACTTCCGCCAGCGCGTTCGAGGTCATGATGAACACCGAATTCTTGCAGTCGACGATCCTGCCGTGGCTGTCGGTGAGGTGGCCGTCGCTCAACACCTGGAGCAGCACATCGAACACGCGGCTGGAGCCTTTTTCGATCTCGTCGAACAGCACCACGCTGTACGGATTTTCCATGAGACGGTTGGTGAGTTCTCCGCCCTCGTCGAACCCGACGTATCCCGGCGGCGGGCCCACGAGCCGCTGGTAGCTCTCGGGAGTCTGGAACTCCGACATGTTGAAGCGGGCGAGCGCGGCCACATTCCCCATCAAATACTCGGAGACCCCTTTGGCGAGCTCGGTCTTGCCCGTTCCCGGCGGGCCCACGAACATGAAGGAGACCTTGGTGCGTGCGGGATCGCTCAGCCCCAGGCGCAGGTTCTGGATCGACTTCGCCATTGCGTCGGTGGCCCGCTTCTGGTCGTACACCCGGTTCTCCAGGTATTCCTGCAGGCCGGCAAGCTTGGCGTGCTCCATCTCGCTCAGCCGCGAGACCGGGATGTTGGTTTCGCGGGAGATCACCTCGAGCACCGTCTGCGCGGAGACGCTGCGACCATTCCCGCCCGCCACCACGGCCCGCTCGCGCGTCATCTGGAGCGCGCTATCGAGAATGGAGATCGCCTTATCGGGAAACCGGCGCGACGGCATGTAGCGTTCACAGTTGCTCACGATCGCGGAGAGGGCTTGCTCGTCGACCTTGCACCCATAGTGCTTTTCGAAGCGCGGGAGGTGGGATTTCAACATCTCGATGGTGTTCTCCTTGCTGGGCTGGTCCAGCTTCACCACCTCGAACCGGCGCACGAAGGCGTCCCGGGAGCGGACGTACGCCTCGAATTCCTTCGTGGTCGCCGCCGCGATCATGCGGAACGTGCCGCGGCTCAAGAAGGGATTGAACATGTTGAGCAGATTGCTCGACCCGGTGGCCGCCGGGTCCCCCAGAACGTGGATCTCGTCCAGGAAGAGGACAATGTCCTTGCGCACGATGGCCGCGTCGATGATCTGCTGCAAGCGTTCCTCGAGCTGTCCCCGGTAGCCGGCGCCGGCCACGATGGAGCTGCACGAGACCAGGAACACCTGCACGCCCTTGAGCCACTCGGGCGCCTCGTCGGTCTGGAGCCACGCCGCCAGTCCCTCGATGAGCGCCGTCTTTCCTACGCCGGGATCGCCCACCAGGAGAGGGTTGGGACGCGTGAGCCGGCCGAGGATGCCGGCAATCTTCTTCACTTCATCGATGCGGTGCTTGTACAACCCGGAGTCGCGGTCCTTCGCCCCGGCGGAGAGGTTGGTGGCATGGCGGGCCAGGATCTCGCCGAACTTCTTCTCGCCCCCGACGGCGGCCGCCGCTCCCCGCTTCCCGGGCGCTCCCGTCGCGGTTTCCGACGCGGCTTCGTCCTGCTTCGAGATTTCGAGGTAGGCTTCGTCGAACGAAAAGGGGCTGCCCCGGAGCTCGCTCGAGATGAAGCCCAGGTGCTCGCAGAGGAGCAACTCGATCAAGTCGTATTCGCGGAGCGGTCGCTCCAGCTCTCTACCCTTGGCGATGATGTTGTTCGCCGTTGCCGCCTCGAGAATCGCCTCGGAGACTCCCGAGTAGCGGGTGGTGGCTTTCTCGGCGATGGGCGCGAGCCAGTTGATCGCGTCCTCGGGATCGCACGCCTGCCGGAGCAGAGCGTTGTCGAGCATCCCTGCCTCGATCGCCGCGAGCAATATGTGGGGGCCCCGGAAGTAGCGCTGCCCGAACTTCTGGGCGCGTTCACGGGCGGAATCGATGAGCTTGGACGCGGACTGGTCCAGCCAATGGTCGACGTCGGCGAAGGAAGCCACCGCCGCTCACCTCCCTGCCTCGAGGTCGGGGCATCAGAATCTGTACGTATAGACGATCCGCCCTTCGGACGGTCCCAAATACAGGCTCACCGGGCGGGTCCCCTCGTTCAACTTCTCGTTGTAGTCTTTCTTGTCCGTGAAGTACTTGTACCAAAGATAGCCCGTGCCGGCCGCGGCGACGCCCGTGAACACCCAGAACAGGTTACTCCGCCCGAGAAGGTCATCGTAGTCCTCGTAGAGGGTATTGCATTCGGCCGGATCGCCGCCGGGAGGGAGATCCGCCACGCACTGTTCGTGTTCATCGAACTTGTCGTTGCTCTGGCCTCTGGCGATGAACGCGTAGACCGCAAGGCCGACCGTGACGCCGGAGCCGATGAGCGGGTAGAGCATCGACGGCGCTTTCGGCGGGATGTATATGGTCGCCTGCGCCAGCCCCGCCCCGTTGACGTCGGTCACTTTCAGAAACGCCGTGCCAGGCTCCTCCGCCGTGACCACGATGCGCTTGCTCACATCCTCCGGGGCGGACGGCAGCTCGTTGCCTTTCACCAGACCTTTGGGTTCCAGAACCAGCTTGAAATCGAACTTGCTCAGCGGTTTGTTCGACTGCACCGTGAATGTCTCCGATTCACCCGCTTTGAGCTCTTTGTAGTCGGGATTGACCGTGACCGCCAGCGTCTCGCGGATCTTGAGCACCCGCTCGGCGAGCGGGTTCCCGTCCGCATCCGCCACCATGATCTTGGCCTCCCCGGGTTTCAGCGCGACCACGGTTTCACCCTCGATGCGCGCGTAATCGGGGGGTGACACGGTGACCGTGATATCGGGATTCGAAAGCCGCTGCTTTTTCTGGTTGGTCGCGGCGATCCGGAAGGTGGTCGATTCTCCGATGTCCAGCTCCTCGCTGGTGAGGCTCACCGCCGCGGAAGCCGGACGCATCCACTTGGCCTTTGACCTTTTGGCTGCTTCGTACAGCGACGTGCCTTTGAAGGAATCCACGACGCGATCGAGTCGCTCCGGCTCCAGCATTCCGTACACCAGGTTCTCGAAGCGCGCGGTGTCCTTCGAGACCGCGAAGTACTCCTTCACCATGGCGAGGATGCGCCTCAGGATGTCGTCCGAGTAGGTATTACCGGCCGACTCGATCTCGTCCTCGAGGGCCTGTATCGCCTGCTCCTGCTGTCCCCGGATGTAGTACATCTCATGGATGCTCTCGTACTTCTGATTCCAGCTCGAAGACTGCGCGAACCCCTGGCCGGACCACCAGGTGAGAAGGAAGAGAACGGACAATACGGTCAACAAGACGAGCCCTTTAGACGGAGTGGATCTGAGACTGTTCATCGTTTGTCCCCTCATGGGCTAGTGGAGTAATGGAACGTCACGTACGTGTTGGCCTCTTGCACGTCCCGGAAATCGAACCGGAACGGCGACGGCCGCAAAACATTCGGATCGAATTTGGTGCTATTCAGGTCCAGCAGTGCGTCGTCGAGATCGTACTTGATCTCATAGAGGTCCTTGTACAGTTCGATACGAAGGGTACCGAAGGGGTCGAGTTGACGCTCCACACGGTTGATGAACAGACCCCCCTTGATCCTGTAGTCAGGCGTTTCGCCGCCTTGATACCCGGTAATCACGAGTGCGATCTTGGGCGTCTCGGCGAAGCGGGACGCGATGGCGATCGGGATGCGCATGGAATCGCTCTCGGCGCCCTCGGAGGAGAACGAGTGCGTGCGGCGAAAGATCGGATAGTCCCGAGGGACCACCTCGAACTCGTGCGTGCCCGGGGGCAGCGCAAGCGTCACCCCGGCACCGGGCGTGAGTGTCACGGAAGTGTCGGTAAAAGCC
>JBGSIK010000286.1:0-3233 GCA_041742575.1 Candidatus Krumholzibacteriia bacterium | reverse complement strand
TGGGTCGGCCGCCAGCAAACGGCTGTTATCACCTACCTCATCGAAGAGAACCGCGTTTTGAAGGAGCAGCTCGAGTCGGGCGGGAAACGCCTGCGTTTCACCGAAGACCAGCGCCGTCGATTGGCGGCCAAAGGGAGGCCTCTGGGCCGGAAGGTCTTGAGTGAGATCGCGACTATCGTAACGCCCGATATGATATTAGCGTGGCACCGCAAGCTGATCGCCGCGAAATGGACCTATCGGCGGAAGGGGGTTGGTCGTCCCGGTGTAATGAAGGAGATCCGGGAGCTGATTGTCCGAATGGCGGAGGAGAACGCGAGCTGGGGGTACGCACGGATCCAGGGCCAACTGAAGCACCTGGACCATCGCGTGGCTCGGAGCACGATCGGCAAGGTGCTAAAGGAGCACGGGATCAAGCCCTCTCCTGATCGGCCAATGAGTTGGGCGACGTTCGTCAGGGCGCACGCGCATCTAATCGCGGCCGCCGACTTCTTCACGACGGAGGTGTGGACGGTTCGGGGATTGGTCCGGTACTTCACGTTATTCGTCATCGACGTTGCCACGAGACGGGTTCTCATCGCCGGCACGACGGAGAGCCCGACTTCGGGGTGGATGGAACAGATGGCCCGGAACCTGACCGACTGCGAGGAGGGTTTCCTGACCCGAAAACGTTTTCTGGTCATCGATCGAGACGCGATCTTCTCGCCGCGGTTCAAGTCGATCTTGGGCGACTGCGGCCTTGAGATTCTGCTCACGGCGTACCAAGCGCCGAACATGAACGCGTATGCGGAACGGTTTGTGAGGTCGATCAAGTCCGAGTGTCTCGATCAGATGATCTTCCTGGGGCGAGAATCGCTTGTCCGAGCCATCGCCGAGTACGCGGCTCACTATCACGAGGAGCGCAGTCATCAGGGGATCGGGAACGTGATGATTAGCGGGGCGAAGTCTCACGGCGAGGGCGTTATCGAGACCAGAGAGCGACTGGGCGGGCTGCTCAAGTACTACCATCGGCAGGCGGCGTGAGATGGGGGGCCTCAGTCCTATTTTCGGACACTACGGCCGCAAGTGGAAGACTCGAGTGAAGGGCCGAGACTGGTATGATCTGGTTTGGTATGTCGCCCAACATCCGCAGGTCCGGCTCGCACACCTCGAATCGAGGATGAGGCAATCAGGCGACTACACTGGTGATGTAGAGCTCACAGCGGAAATCCTGCAGGCGCTGCTACGCCGAGCGGTTGAGGGGGCCTGGATGTCGAGAAGGCGCGCCGGGAAGTTGCCCCCTTCATCAAAAATCAGCGCGCTCTTGATGCATGGTCACGGGAGTTCTTCGCAGAAGTTATTACACGCATTGTGGCGATATAGTGCGCGATTATCGCGTAGTGTCCGAAAACTGAAACGCGCTGTGGCGTCACGCCTTGCCGAGTCGTCTGATACACTCGCCGCATGATTGACACCATCCATTATCGGCAGGCGGCGTGAGATGGGAGACATCAATCCTATTTTCGGACACTACGAGCTTACGGAGCATCTATCGGATGAGAACCATCTTGCGTGTGAACGTTTTATTGGCCGTTGCCAATCGGTAGAAATACACGCCTGAGCTCACGGGATTCCCGCGCTCGTCGCGGCCGTTCCACACGATCCGTCGGTAGCCTTCCCCGACCACGTCGTTGATGAGGGTCACCACCCGTTTGCCCTCCACGTTGTATATCGTGAGATTGACACGGTCCTTCTCCGGAAGCGCGAACACGATGGTCGTGGTCGGGTTGAACGGATTGGGATAGTTCTGGAAGAGCGCGAGCTCCCGCGGGATTTCGTCCTCCACCGCCGTCGGCGCCAGAAGCGTGATCGTCGTGGTGTCGCTTTTCGACATGGCCCGATTCTCGACCGGCGACACACGATAGACCACGCGCACGTCCGAGGACTCGCCGACGGGCGGAATGTCGAGCAATGCCGCGGGCGGAGCGAACGAGTCGCCGGGGGCGACCACCGATGTGGTTCCGGAAAGCGCCGAAGGATCCTGACCGGGAGTGAACACGGCCGGCCCTTCCGTCGTGACCAGGTATTGATACCGGTGCGCGTCATTCGACGTGTTCCGCACGCGGAAGCCCTGAAGCTCGTAGGACGGAATCGCTTTGTACCCGGCGAGGGTGGTGTCGGGCGGCATTGCCAGCGACGCGAATCGCGTGCCGAGGATCGTCACCGTCTTCGGCCCGGAGTTCGTCACCACCGCGGTGCCCGAACCGCTGGGATCGAACGCCAGAGCTTGCGGATCCTCCCCGACGTAGATCGAGTCGATGACCGTGGCCTCTACCTCGATCGGAGGGAACGGCTCCTCGGGGTCGATCGCAGCCACGGAGCCGATGATGTCGATCTCCACCACGATCACGATATCGGGCTCATCCTGGATGAGGTAGAGGAGGTTTCCGTCGGGGCTCACGGTGATCTGCATCGTGCCCGACCCTTGTTTCACGGTGGCAACGACGGAGTTGTCGTCTTCACTGCCGGGCTCGAGGTAGTGGATGATCACTTCGCCGCCCGTGGTGAGCACGAACAACAATGTTCCGTCCGGGGATACTGTGATCTGTTTGCTGGCCGAGCCGTTCTTGACCGTGTCGACGACCGAATAGCCGTTGCCCGACACTTCCACGATGATGTAACCGTCATTGGTTCCGATGTACAGCCGCGTTCCATCGGGAGAGACCGTCACCGTCATGGTTGCGGAACCTGCCTTGGCCGTCGCGACCACACTATGGAAGTTCGCGCTCTCGTCGTCGGTGTCGATGACATCCAGGTTGAATGTCGAACCGAGATTCACCACGTAGAGACGGTCGCCGTCGGCATTCACCGCGAGATCGATCGGGAATTTCCCCACGGCGAGAGTCGTGTCGACCGTGTGGTAACCGGGAGAGGCCGGATCGGTGTCGATGATCGACACGCTGCCGGAGTTGAAGTTCGCGACATACGCGTACTTCCCGCTCGGGTGGATATCGATCGAGATGGGATACACCCCGACCGGTATGGCGGGCAGAGAGACGCCATTGGCAATGTCGATCGGCACCACCACATCCGAGGACGGACTCACTGCGTACGCCATGGTCCCATCGGGCGACACCACGATGCTCCGCGTCGCCGCTCCCGTCGCGGCCGATGCCAGCACCTGGTCCGCAGCCGTGTTCGAGGGCGCCAGGACGGTGAACGGCAGCGCGTTGGAAGTGTCGCTGCCGACCGCCACC
>JBGSIK010000285.1:0-5211 GCA_041742575.1 Candidatus Krumholzibacteriia bacterium | reverse complement strand
CATCGAACATCTGTGAAGGTACTTCCGGGGCAGTACACTAGGTCCGACCGCGCAAACTGCGGGCCCGCCAATCCGTGCGTCGGTCTTTCCCGGGGAGTCTCTCACGGTCGAAACCTCGTTCGTCCTCGGCCCTGGATCGGGGTCCCCCCTGGGTGGCACCGGATCAAGTTGACAAGTTGGCAGCTTCGTCCTACATTGAGATCCGGTGAAACCGCTTGAATCCAAATGGACTGCATATGGTGGTTCTCGCGCGGGACCCGCTGGTGCGACAGGTTGTCGATGCCCTTTCAACGGCGGGTGACTGCCGAGTTGACCTCGTGGAGGCACCGTCGGAACTGTTCTCGGTGATCACGCCCGAGACGTCGCTGCTCGTGCTGGACGAGGCGGCTTGTGGAAGCACCGGGTATGTCGCGGCCATCAAGCGAGCCCGGAAATCTTCGCCGACGATCGATGCGGTGGTCGTCGGAGGCCCGAAATCAGACGACGTGCTCCAGAACGAGCGAGTCGAGGCGGTGGACCAATATCACGGGCGCCCTCTCGACGGCCCCTTGTTCGAAGCGTCCATCCGCCACCGGATGCGGATCGCGTCACTGAAGAAGCTCGGCGGGATCGTCGGTCGATCTCCTGCAATGGAAGAGATCATCGAACTCATCCTGCAGGTAGCGCCCACGGATGTCCCCATTCTCATGGAAGGGGAGAGCGGGACGGGGAAAGACGTGCTCGCGCGGGCGATCCACTTGGCCAGCCGCCGCCGCGAGCGGTCGTTCGAAGCGATCAATTGCGGCTCGCTGGCGGAGGGCGTGCTGGAGAGCGAACTGTTCGGTCACGAAAGGGGAGCGTTCACGGGCGCGGTGTCGCGACGAGCGGGGATGTTCGAGAGGGCGAATCAGGGGACGATATTCCTGGACGAGGTCGGTGAAACCAGTCCCAACATGCAGGTGCGTCTGCTGCGCGTGCTCGAGTCGGGCGAGTTCCTCCGGGTCGGCGGCGTGGAGACGCTGCGAGTCGAGGTGCGCGTGATCGCGGCCACCAACAGAAATCTGCACGAGGCGGTCCGGAGGGGGGCTTTCCGCCAGGACCTGTACTACCGGCTCAAGGGCGTGAGTTTTGTCCTGCCGCCGCTTCGGCGCAGGAAGGAGGACATTCCGATCCTGGTCCAGCACTTCATCACTCTCTCCAACCATCGTCATCACAAATCGGTGCGAGGTGTCGATCAGGCGGCGATGCGGCGCCTCATCGACTACCCCTGGCCGGGGAACATCCGTGAGTTGCGCAACACCGTAGACACGTTGGTGGTCTTGAGCCAGGGCTCGCGAATCACGGAAGATGTTGTCGAAGCGCAGCTCAAGGACGCCACCGGCACGCCGTACGACGGCGGACAAACCACGCTTCTTCCGGTGGCGCTCCACCGCACCCGGGAAGAGGCCGAGCGTGAGATGATCTACGCTTCCATTTTGGCGCTCCACCGGGATGTACGCGAGGTGCTGTCGATCCTTCGCGGGCAGAAAGGACCGGGCCTGTGGGAGGGACTGAAGGAAGTGAAAGCCGAAGCCGACGACGGGCAGGCGGACGAATACAGTTTGGCGCAGATGGAACGGGCTGCGATCCGGGAAGCTCTGAACCGGTACACCGGGAACCGGCGGAAGTCAGCGGAGGCTCTGGGTATTTCCGAACGTACCCTGTATCGGAAGATCAGGGAATACGGGTTGATGTAGTTTTAGACTTTGATTTCACGGCTTGCGGTTGGTATAATGATATGCGGAGGGTCGCTTGGTAGGCGCGCCGTTCCATACCCCTGTTGTGTCGCCCCTTGGTAGGTCCCCTGAAGACAGTCCGTCGTGCGAATATGTCCCCTTTCCGGTGTTGCACCGAAACCGTGTGAGAATGCCTATGCGATACATAGCGGGCGCCCTGTGTGTTTTGATGGTCCTCGTGATCATACCTCGCGACGTCTTGTCCACCAAGTATGCAGGTGCCTTCATGGATGTGGGAGGGGGTGCCCGCGCGCTCGGGATGGGCGGTGCGTTTGTCGCCGTCGCCGGCGATGCCTCGACGGTCTACTGGAATCCGGCCGGCATGTCCGATCTCGGGCGGCGCCAGGCGCTTGCGATGCATTCGGAGCGCTTCGGCGGCATGGTGGATTTCAATTTCGGTGCTTATGTCCAGCCTACCGGGCTGCTCCCCGCGGAGCGTAAGGCGGCCTTCGGATTTGCCCTGCTTCACCTCGGCATCGAAGACATCATCGTCACCAACCACCTGGGCTTCATGGACCTCGACGGCGACGGGGTGCCCGATTTCGATCAGGGTGAATACCTGACATTCAACGGCCAGCGTTTCGAGGACTTCGCCAACTTGCCTCGGGAATCCGATAACAGCTTCGCCCTGTTGAGCGCGTTCGCCATGGACAGCCAATTCGGTCTCGTGGGAGGAGCGCTCAAACTCATCTACGTCGACGCGATTGCGGGTTACAGCAGCACCGGTATCGGGATCGATCTCGGCTACCTGCGCCGTGACGCGCTCGTGGAGCGCTTGGACCTTGGCGTGAAGCTGCAGGACGCCACCGGCACTTATCTCAGTTGGAGCACGGGTCGAAACGAGTTCATTCTGCCGGTTCTCAAACTGGGCGCAGCGTACGAGATGGTTTCGAGCAAACTCAAGGGCTCGCTCCTCCTCGCCTTCGACGCCGACCTCTACTTCGAAAACCGGCAGACGGCGTCGCAGTTGTGGCAAGGACGGACCAGCGCGGATCTCCATTTCGGTGGCGAGCTGGTTTTCCAAGACAGAGTCATGGTTCGGGGCGGGATCGACGCGGGCAATCCGACGGCCGGTGCGGGTCTGCGGATCGGCTTCCTCGGTTTCGACTACGCCTATCTCCATCACGACGACTTCGAAGCCACGCATCGCGTGTCGGCTCTCGCCAACTTCTAAGTGGTCGTGTTGACTTGGTTCTCAGTTATTTTCGCGTCCAGACTTGGAGCACGTCCCCCGGCCTGAGAACCGACCGACGGGTCTTATTGTTCCAGGCGAGCAAGTCCTCGAGACCGATTTCGTAGGTTCTGCTGATCGAGTAGAACGTTTCCCCCTTCCGGACGACGTGGTCCCGCTTCACGTAGTTTGTTTCGTCGGGAGTCTTCGCGGCGGTTTGCGCGGGCACGTCGGACGAATCTGGCACGTAGATCACGAGCTTCTGTCCGGGATGAATGAAACTGCGGTGACCGATGTCGTTCCATGCGCGTAGCCTGCTCGCGCTGGTTCTGTGCTGCTCCGCGATCTCACCCAGGGTGTCGTGTGGACGGACGGTGTAAACGATCCTGCGGTAACCTCGAGGGGACTCGCCACGCTGCGCGTATTTTTCGAGTGACTCCCGATCGATCTTGCCGTTCGAGGTCATGTAGCCGGGTTTGGAGCTCGCGACTTCCGGAAAGTCGCCCTTGAGCGGGACGAGGAGCACTTGCCCTTCGCGGATGCGATGGGCATCCCGGATCCCGTTGAGTTTTTTGAGCTCGCTGATCGAAGTCCCATTTGCATTCGCGATAATGGACAGGGTCTCGCCCCGCCGGACCTGGTGCCGGCGCCACGTGACGCGCTCCTCCGCAGGAATGCGCGACAAGTTGGCCACGCAGGCGTCCGCGGTTCCTTTCGGGACTTTGATCGCGATCTCCATTCCAGGGGGAGTCGTCCGCCGCAGGCAGGCAGGATTGAGTTCGCGGATGATTTGAACGGTAGTATTGGCGCACTGAGCGATCACCGACAGGTCCGTGGCCTCCGTGATCGTCACGGCGTCGAATTCGATCGGCTGCGCGTCGGGAATCCGGATGCCGTACTGCTCCGGATCGCGGAGGAGATAGAGCGCCGCGAGGAACTTCGGAACATATCGCTGCGTTTGCTTCGGGAGCTGCAGGTGCCAGAAATCCTCCGTGCGATACCGCGCTACAGCCCGGGCCACCCGGTACTCGCCGCAATTGTAGGCGGCTAGCGCGAGAAACCAGTCATCCCAAATCGCGTAAAGATCCTTCAGATAGTTGCCGGC
Source organism: Candidatus Krumholzibacteriia bacterium (assembly GCA_041742575.1). Classification (GTDB taxonomy): domain Bacteria; phylum Krumholzibacteriota; class Krumholzibacteriia; order WVZY01; family JAKEHA01; genus JBGSIK01. The sequence goes on along the minus strand of JBGSIK010000285.1, from coordinate 1,181 downwards.
GGCGTAGGTCGCTGCGACGATGTCCTGGCGCTCGTCGTACCACCAATCGATCCGGAGCCCGTAGCGTTTTCCGGTGCCGCGGATGAATTGCCAGGGTCCCACGGCCCGTGCTGGGGAGACGGCGTTCATGCTGAAACCGCTTTCGATCAGCGCCACGCAGATCAACTCCCGCGGCAGGCCCATCTCGGCCAGTATCTTCTCGACCACCGGGCGATACAGCTGCATGCGGTAAATCGCGCGCTCGAATCGCTCTCGGCCCGGGCCGGTGTAGTAGTCAATCCAGAAATCGATCTGGTTGTTGTCGATTTCCGGGAAAACTGTTTGGGTCTTGCTGAACAGTTTCCCGGCCTCCAGCTGGCCATTGAGATCGGGCCAATCGGCCAGGGAGAGTGCCACACTGTCTTCGAATGACGGGGAATACCCCGCTTCGCCCTCCGACTGGAGCGTATCGAGCTCAGCCAGCCGGCTGAGTATGCGGGTGAACTCGAGATCGCGCGCACAGAGGGGGTTTTCGCGAATGTAGGCGTTCACGTCGTTCAGCAGCGAGTCCCTCATGGCGCGGTACTGAGCGGCGTTTCCGGATTCGCTGTGCAGAGTTGCTTCGTCGAGACGCTTCTGGAAATCCTCCAGGGCGAAAATCTCGAGGTAAATCTGATCCGCCGACCTCTCGGCCGACTTGCTGCTCGTAGCGGAGAAGTCCTGGTCCGCCGCGGGAGCGCACCCGAGGATCGACACCAGCAAAATCGCTGCTAACCGACGGTATTTATACATAGTTATGACCTTGGAGGGGTTTCGGAACGTTTAGTATATTGGCTGAGACTTGAGCAAAATGCAAGCCAATATTCGCGGCGCCACACTGGGCATTGGTCTTGGGAATGGGCTGGAAAGCACCTCCTTAAATGTTATATAATAAATCGGATACAGAGTCACTCGTCACACCGGAAGGTAAAGCTAAGATGCGCAGCCGCGAGAGGGACTACACCTACCTTCTGCTAAACCTCGTGCCCCAGCACCGTCTTCCTCCGACTTTGCGCCGGGACGTCGATCGGGCGCTCGCCTCGGGAAAGCCTGAAGACTTGCGCCATCAGAGCGTCTTGGCATTGGAGGAGTTGTGCCACAACAACTACCTGGAAAGGGTCGGCGCGCGGCGTTCGAACGGCGAGGTGGTTGCGGAATACCGG
>JBGSIK010000284.1:0-2217 GCA_041742575.1 Candidatus Krumholzibacteriia bacterium | reverse complement strand
CTCCCGGTCGGCGCGCTGGCGGCCGAACAATTCACGGCGTGGGGCCAGGCCGGCGTGGTCATCGGTGCCGAGCGGTGGGCGGAACTCTTGCCCGCGATCGGCGCCGGCGCGATCGCTCACCGGTACTGGCAAAGCCAGGTGAGCCGCTATCTCGTGGTATCGGCGTTGATCGTTCTGCTATTGCTATGGCTCAAGTAGAAACACCCATAGGGCGGTGGGACCTCTTCCGAGTGTTCTGCAGGTTGTTGCTCTTGCAGGGATTGCTGCACCCAAAGGGGATGCAGAGCCTCGGCCTCGTGAACGCGTTGGCGCCCGCTATCCGCAAGGTCACGAGCCCAAGTGGCAAGTCCTTACTCGAAAGCCACTTGGCGTACTTCAACTGTAATCCGAACTTCACGCCGTTGATCGTCGGTGGGGTATTGAAGCTCGAGACCGAAAGGGCCGCCGGTCGGCCGGTGGCGGAGGGGGATATCGCATATTTTAAGAAATCGATCAGCAATCCGCTGGCCGCGATGGGCGACTTGCTTTTTCTCGGTGGGCTCAAACCGCTGGCATTGACTGTGGCGGTTGTGTCTGCTATATATCACTCTTACATCGGGTTACTGTTAGTCGTTATATTTTATAATCTGGCTGTCGTGTCCTGCCGACTCTGGGGCGTCTACTTCGGTTACGCCAAGGGGTGGGAGCTGGTAGACGTCTTTACCGGACCTGTTTTCCAACGCGTTCTCAGCGACGTTCAGACCGTCGGCGCGTGCGCCGGTGGAGCGCTCATAGCTGTGGTCTTGAACGGATTGCCGCAAAGCGGGGCCTGGGTGTTGGCGCTCGGTGTTATACTGATGGGCACAGCGATTTACATGTTGAGGAGAGATTTCTCATCGTCGAGGTTTGCAGTGTTGCTGTTTCCTCTCTCCGTCGTTGTCGCTCTGGTCTTGGGCTGAAGACATCGTTCGTGATCGGCTCGGAGCCGGTATGATCTAGATCGAGGTGCGCGGGGCGAATGGTGGAGTTCACGAAGAGTATCAACAACAAGATCGGCTTGCACTTGCGTGCCGCCGGGGAGTTCGTCAAGATCGCTGCACAGTTTGAAAGTGAAATCACGGTGTACAACGGTGAGAGGTACGCGAACGGCAAGAGCATTCTGGGACTGGCCAGCCTCGCCGCGGCGAAAGGCAGCGCTCTGCGGATCGCGATCGACGGGCCCGATGAAGGCGAAGCGAAGGCCGCGCTGGAAAAGCTCATCGACGACAAGTTTTACGAAGACTGAGCCTGCTGAAACATGCGTTCCAACCGATTGAGAAAAATTGGCAACGGCCCTAAGAACGGCCTGAACGGTCCGCCGCGGGAAAAACGCGAGATCCGGAAAAACGGCATCTCCGCATCGCCGGGCATCGTGATCGGGAAGGCGTACCTGAAAGACTCCGAATTGCTCGTCGTTCCCACGACGAAGGTCGAGGAATCGCAGGTCGAGCAGGAAATCGAGAAGTTCCTGCTGGTCCTCTCCGAGACCAAGAAGGGGCTCCTGAAGCTGCGGACGAATATCGCCGACCGGATGGGAGACGACCACGCGCGCATTTTCGATGCGCATCTCATGATTCTCGAGGACGTCATGGTGGTGGAAGACACCGTCGCGCTCGTGCGCAAGGAGCGCTTGAACGCCGCCGCCGCGTTCCAGCGGGTGGTCAACCGTGTCATGACTTCCTTCGACAAGATCGAGGACGATTACCTCAAGGACCGCTACGTCGACATCAAGGACGTCAAGCGACGCGTGCTCAGGAACCTGCTCGGCCGGTCGAGGGGAACGATCGACAGACCGACCGAACCCTCGATCATCGTCGCCCATGACCTCTCTCCCAGCGACACCGCTCAATTCGATCGCCGCACGACGCTCGCCTACGCTACGGATCTCGGAGGGTCGACGTCGCATACGGCGATTCTGGCCAGATCGCAAGGGGTACCCGCGGTCGTGGGGTTGGAGGATCTCTTCGCCAGGGTGGAGACGGGTGATGCCATCGTCGTCGACGGCAACACCGGCACCGTGGTGGTGAACCCCGATCCGGGCACCATCGCCGACTACCAGGCGGAGATCAAGCGCTTCAAGGAACTGGAAGATCAACTCCTCACGCTGACCCACTACCCGGCGGTCACGCTGGACGACAAGGAATTTTCGCTGTGCGCCAACGTCGACATGCCGGAGGAAGTGGCGTCGGTGCTGGAATA
>JBGSIK010000283.1:0-2406 GCA_041742575.1 Candidatus Krumholzibacteriia bacterium | reverse complement strand
GGGGCATGCATGCCTCCCTGTTCGGGTCCTCGCGCGCACGATGCCGAAGCGCGCTCCGGACTCACGACTCGGCATGCATGCCCCCCCAAACAAGCGCCCACGACGCCTGGACCCATGTACGAGCGCGGCATACGAGCGGATTGCCGGACGGACGGGCGATCAAGTATAATGGAGGAGCAAGGAGAGGAATCGAATGCCTACGAGACCGTCGAGGGAACTGGAGACATTCCCCAATCCCAACCCTGGGCGCGACTATGTGATCGAGTTCGAGTGCCCCGAATTCACGTGCCTGTGTCCCCGCACCGGCCAGCCGGATTTCGCGGCCATCCGCGTGCGCTACGTCCCCGGCCGCCTGTGCGTCGAGCTCAAGTCGTTCAAGCTATATCTATGGTCGTATCGGAACGAGGGGGCTTTCCACGAGGCCGTCGTGAACCAGATACTCGACGACTTCGCGCGCGCGTGCGAACCCCGCTACGCGCAGGTGGTGGGGGACTTCAACGTACGCGGTGGAATACACACTACCGTCACCGCGTCTGTGGGCGCACCTCCTGCGGTCACGCCCGACAGGGACAGCTAAACTGTTTCGGTGCGGCGTTCAATCGTCTTGCCGTGAATCATCTCCGTGCACCATGGGAACGAAACGCACGCCCGTAATTTCGCGCTGCGTGATCTTGCCCTCGCGCTTCTCCACCAGCACCAGGTCCTGGATGCCCACGCCGACCGGCAGCACCATGCGTCCGCCTTCGGCCAGCTGATCGACGAGTGCCTGCGGGATCCGCTCCGGGGCGGCGGTCACGATGACGGCGTCGAATGGCGCCTTCTCCGGCCACCCCAGGTAGCCGTCGCCGATTCTCACCTTCACGTTGTCGTATCCGAGGCTGTCCAGGCGGGCCGCGGCGGCGAGCCCAAGACTCTCGATGATCTCGATGCTGTAGACCTCCGCCGCCAATCGGGAGAGGATCGCCGCTTGATACCCCGACCCGGTTCCGATCTCCAGCACCCGGTCGTCCGGCCCCAGCTCGAGCACCTCGGTCATGAGGGCCACGATGTAGGGTTGCGAGATCGTCTGCCCTTGGCCGATGGAGAGCGGGTGGTCTTCGTAAGCCTGGTCGATCGAGCTCGCCGGAACGAATTGGTGCCGGGGCACCTGCTCCATCGCCTCCAAGACCTTTTCGTCCCGAACGCCGCGGCTCCGGATCTGCGTGTCCACCATCCTCAGGCGTCTCTCGGTCAAGTTGCCCACCTCGGTATCCCGGCGCTGCGGCCCGCAAGCGATCGGAGCGTGGAACAAGATCACGACTGCGGCCGCCGCGATCCATCCCCAGCGGCGGGGCCTTCTCAGTATCGCGAGCGTGCGCGTTCCGAGTGCACTTCCCGGAACTCGACGTTTCATGATCCGATTATGATACTCCAAATACGACACGAACTCCATAACGGGCCCGGCGTTCGATGAGATCATCCCGTACCCGCGCCCGCCTTTAGCATGCCGTCCAACTCTTTTCAAGATATCTCGTTGCAGGTCGCAACTCGTGCGACGAATCCGCTTTACAACGACAGGTCACGGGAGTATTCTCTCCGGAAAATCGTCCCAACGACGGAGCACAAACATGGATAGACTGTCGACTATTGTCACGTCCACGGTGGGCCGGAAGTTCCTGAACGGTCTGACCGGGCTTTTCCTTTGCCTCTTCATCACGGTCCACCTGCTCGGCAACCTCCTCATCGTCTTCAATCCCGAAGGCTTCAACGTATACGCCCACACGCTGGAGAGTCTGGGAGAGATTCTCATCGCGGTGGAGATCGGGCTCGTGCTGGTGTTCCTGATTCACGCCATCACGGCGGTGAGCGTGTGGTGGAACAAGCTCAGCGCGCGCCCCGACAAGTACCGCATGGTGAAAAGCGTGGGGTATCCGAGCCGCCAGACCATATCGTCCCGCACCATGATCTACACCGGGATCATACTGGGCGTCTTTCTCGTGATCCACGTGATCATGTTCAAGTACGGCCCCTACTACCTGACCACGCACGACGGCGTCCAGATAAGGGATTTGTACAAGCTCGTGGTGGAGGAGTTTTCGAAGACATGGACGGTGATCGCGTACGAGGCCGTCATGATACTCCTCGGCTTTCACCTGCGTCACGGCTTCTGGAGCGCCTTCCAGTCGCTGGGCATGAACCATCCCAAATACTCGCCTATCATCTACGTGCTGGGTATCATCTTCGCGATCGTGATCGCGGTGGGTTTCCTCGCCATTCCGCCGTACATCTACTTCACCGGGGGTGCGTCATGACACTCAATTCCAGGGTCCCGGACGGCCCGCTGGCCGAGAAGTGGGACCGGCATAGATTCGAGAGCAAGCTCGTGAACCCGGCGAACAAGCGCAAGTACACACTGATCGTGGTGGG
>JBGSIK010000282.1:0-3136 GCA_041742575.1 Candidatus Krumholzibacteriia bacterium | reverse complement strand
TCTCGTTCCCGGCGCCGTCGAGGACCGTTGCCGTGAACACATTCCGGCCGGGGAGGAGCGTCACCTGCCGTTGCGGCGCTTTGTTGATCAAGGTCATCGCCGAGTCCACCTTCACGCCGCCGCGGAAGATGCGAATGAATTCGACATCGTTCGCCAGCGTATCGACCCGGAGCACGGCCGACGGCGAGTAGGCAACGCCGGAGAAGGGCAGCAGCGTCGGCGCCGCGGGTCCGGTGCGATCGACCGTGACATCCAATGTGTTCAGTGAAACGCGTCCCACGCCGTCAACCGCTCGCGCGCTGATCCGGTAGCCCCTCTCTTCGGTGAGCGAATCGGCCAGCGGAACGGCGAAGAGGAGCGTATCGCCGGACATCCGTACGGACTCAACGGTCCGGAAGGGAGAACCCGAGGCGTAGTTCACCAAGAGGGAGTCGATGCCGCGCCGGTCCCACGCCCAGCCCTCGAGGCTGTCGGGCACAACGGCCAGCTTGCCATCCGTCTCCACGTTGGTGAAACCGACCCGCGGCAAATCGACGTCGACATCGAAACCCTGGGACGCCCTGGCATGATGGGCGGCGTGATCGGAGACGGTGAGAGCAATGGTGTGGGTGCCGTCCCGGAGCGCCGATTGGACGGTTGCGTCCCATCGGAACATGTAGTCACCGTCATCGCCGTTGAACGCCGGGGTGAAGTACGCCGACGTCGGTATCAGCGCTGCACCGGCGGGGTCCGTGAGCTGAGGTGTGACGGTATCGGTCGGCACCCCGGTGTATTTTGGCGTCGCTCCCGCGATTCGTACCGACACGCTCAAGACGGAGGGGCTTCCGGGTGCGCCGGGAGCGTATGGGCTCGGCTCGATGCCGACGATTTCGATGGAGGGCGCGCCGCGGTCGATCACCGTTGGACGTGAGATGGTTGTGTCCGGTTGCTCGGGGGTCCCTTGCGCCTCGAAAGTCACCACGTACCGGCCGTCGGGCGCCGGTGAGTCGTCGAAACGGTAGCCGGACCAGGTGACCGTGTCCCGGCCGGCCGGGGCGGAGGCGGGCGCGTACAGCGTATCGACCACGGTGGCCGAGTCGCTCTCGAAGACGATGATCGAAAGGAGCGGCGACGGCGCCGTGAGGTTGAAGATGACCCTCGTCGATTCCTCCTGGCCGTCGCCGTCCGGCGAGAACACGAATTGACTGAGCGAGAAGCCCTGGAGCAAACCGGCACGCGCGGGTGACGCGCAAAACACGGCGGCGAGCAGGCAGCTAATGATATATCCGGAGAACTTGGTCAAAACTGCCGGTCCTGGTGTTTTCGACAAAATCGTGCTCGCGAATCGGAAATGGAGGCTCAGGGGGATAACGCCAACGGCAATTCTATCATGCCCCTCGGGCCCAGTAACACACGAATCGGCGCGGCATCAATCAATATTCACGTTCCCCGGCCGGGCGTTGGTCACGCCCTAGCCGGGCGACTTTCGCGCAGCCCGGTGCGCTCGCAGGCGCGCAACCAGCGCGGGCAATGCCTCGCCGGCCCGATCTGGTATGAACACGTCCGCGTCGGCGGTGACTGCTGTGATCTCCGGATTGACCTCGACGACCCTCGCGCCGGCCCGCTTGGCCAATGCCGGGAAACCGGCCGCGGGATAAACGATGCCGGATGTGCCGACCACCAGGATGACGTCGCAGGACTCCAGCGCCGCGAACGCGCGGTCGAGATTGTCGGGGTCGAGCGGTTCACCGAACCACACCACATCCGGACGGAGGTACGATCCGCACACGCACCGGGGAGGGACCTCGTGCGTGTCGGGCACCGAGGAAGCGGGGTGGTGGTTGTCGAAACACTTGTAGCGATAGATGTTCCCGTGCAGTTCCACAAGGTTTCTGGATCCGGCCTGGCGGTGCAGGTTGTCGATGTTCTGCGTGAGGAGAATGAACTTGGAGTAGAGCGGCTCCATCTCCGCAATCGCGATGTGACCCGCGTGCGGCGAGACCTTGGCCATCAGTTTCCGCCGCTCGACGTACCACTTCCACACCAGCGGCGGGTTCCTCAAGAACCCTTCGGGGGTGGCGAGGTCCTCTTGATTGTAATTCGACCACAGCGCATTGGGTCCCTCGCGAAACGTCGGTATGCCGCTTTCTTTTGACATGCCGGCGCCGGTGGTGACCACCAGGCTTCTCGCCCCGGCGAGGATCTCGGCCGCCCGATCAAGTTCTTGCATCGTGCTCCAGTCGTGTCGTGATCGCCCCCAGGCGCGTGCGCAAAGTGGCCAGCGCTATGCCGGCCACGATGCATCCCGCTCCGACCGCAACGCGCATTGTAATCTTCTCTCCGAGGAAAATCCACCCCATCACCACGGCAAGAACGGGGATGATGAAGTTCTGGTACGAGAGAACCGTGACGTCGATTCGCTTGATGACCCAAAAGTAGATCGCGAAAGCGACCACTGATCCCAATATCGCGAGATACAGGATGGTGCCCCACGTTCCGGCGCTGAACCGCAGGGGGTTGCTTGCTTCCACGGGGACCGCGGCGGCGGCGACCAGTGTGCCGCCGATCGTGAACGTCGCCGCCACCATCACGAAAGGATCGTAATTGAAGGCGTACTTCTTGATGACCACGCTGGAGAGACCTGCGGAGAGTGCGCTCGCCAGGCAAGCCGTTATTGCCAGCAGCGCCTCATTCCCGCCGAAGCTCAAGTGGTCGGAGAAGATTACAGCCACGCCGGCGAATCCGATCGCGGCCCCCGCGAGCTTCCGCGGGGTGAGCGCGTCCCCGAGCAGCACGCGCGCGAATATCGCGACATCGATCGGCACCGTGCTGTAGAGGACTGCCGTGAGTCCGGACGAGATGTACTGCTCGCACCAGTACACGAGCACGTAGGGAAGCCCGATATGGAAGATGGAGAGAAAAAGTCCCAAACGCGCGAAGTCCCTCGTCATGGGAATATGAACTCGCCTGAGGCGGATGATGAAAAGGACGAGCAATCCTGCTATGATGAAACGGAGAGCGACTGCCGTCATCGGGGGTGCGCCTTGCAGGCCGAGCTTGATCGCGATCCATGTCGAGCTCCAGATGAGGCACATCGCGGCATACCCGAGCGTCACCGCAGTTGTTCCGGAAGGCCGCATCTCCGATGTTCCCTTCG
>JBGSIK010000281.1:0-2894 GCA_041742575.1 Candidatus Krumholzibacteriia bacterium | reverse complement strand
AGAGGAGATTGTAAAAGTCCTCCCCGAGGGGACGATCATTCTGCCGGGCTTCGGTGCGCTGGCGGCTGCCGGCCTCACCATCACGGAGTTCAGGGGAAGGCTCGCCGAGGCCCTCGGCGGCCACTACAAAAACATCCAGTTCGACTGGCAGCTCCTCGTCCCGCGCTCTTTCGTGGTCTATGTCCTGGGCGAGGTGGAAAGGCCCGGTGCGGTGGACCTGCACGCGCCGTTTCGTTTAAGTGCAGCCATCGAGGCGGCCGGGGGCCTGACTGAGAAGGGAAGTTTGCGCTTCATCGAGATCAGAGAGCAGGAGAAAGCCGTTTCTCTGGTCGATCTCTTCTCGTTCCTCCAGTTGGGCAAAACGGACGAGGACCCGGTGCTGCACGAGGGACAGAGCGTGTTCGTGCCTGCAAGACGTGCCTCGGCGTCGATATTCGGCGAGGTGTGGAACGGAGGCACATACGAGTTCCGGGCGGGCGAGACCATCTCGGATCTCATCGATTTCGCGCACGGCCCGACGCCGTACTCCGATCCGGAACGGGTTACGCTGGAACGGCACGACAGCGGCGGGACCGTATCGGTGCGGAGCGTCCCCGAGGATGAGTTCGGGGCAGTCGAGTTGCAGGACCGCGACATCGTTGTGATACCGGACAGGCGCACCTTCGAGGGCGGGGGGTTCGTGCAGCTTCGCGGAGGCGGGGGACGGGAAGGCAAGGTATACGTGCAGGAGAACGAAACGCTGGCATCGTTCATTCCCCGCTTCATCCGGCTCGGGGAGGGATTCGATCTCAATCGGGCGGTCATCGAACGTCGAGCGCCGGACGGCACCGCGTCGTACATCCCGGTGGACCTCGAGAAGATCATCAAGGGGGAGGAGGCCGGCGACATTCCGCTCCGCAACGGGGACGTCATCAGCGTCCCGCCTGCCGAGGAATTGGTCTACGTCACCGGCGAGGTGACCGATCCCGGCGAAGTGCCTTTCCAGCGGGGATTGAACGCCGAGCGGTACATCGCGCTCGCGGGAGGCGCCACGCGCGCCGGGGGCATGGACAAATTGAATATAGTGTCTCGGTACGGCGTTTCTCGGACGGGCGACCGCAGCAGCCCGATATTCAGGGGCGACACCATCGTGGTCAGAAGGACGACGCTCAGCTACGTCGGCCCGGTTTTCATCGGATTGACCTCGCTCACCAGTCTGATATTGTCGGTGATCGCGGTTACCCAATGACAGCCGAGAAAGGACGGGATCGACCATCAAAGCACTCATCCTGAGCGGCGGCAAAGGCACCCGCCTCCGGCCCATCACCCACACGAGCGCGAAGCAGCTGGTGCCGGTGGCGAACAAGCCCATTCTCTTCTACGGGCTGGAGGCGATCTCGGCAGCCGGCATCGTGGACGTGGGCATCGTCGTGGGCGACACCGCACCGGAGGTCATGGCGGCGGTGGGCGACGGCGCGAAATTCGGCCTGCGCGTCCAATACATCCGCCAGGAGTCGCCGCTCGGCCTGGCGCACGCGGTCAAGATCGCGCAAGACTACCTGCGGGACGATCCGTTCGTCATGTATCTGGGCGACAATCTCTTGAGTGGAGGTATCACCGCGTTCGTCGAGGAATTCCGCAAGGGCAGCTGCGATTCCCAGATCCTCCTGGCGCGGGTGAAGAATCCCAGCGACTTCGGCGTGGCGGAGCTGGACGGCGGGCGCGTGGTGGGGCTGGAAGAGAAGCCGCGACAGCCGAAGAGCGACTACGCGCTGGTGGGCGTGTACATGTTCACGACGTGCATCTTCGAGGCGACGGAGAAGATCAAGCCCAGCTTCCGGAACGAGTTGGAGATCACCGACGCCATCCAGTACCTGATCGACCACGGTTTCGTCGTGAACTCGCACATCGTGGACGGATGGTGGAAGGACACGGGCAAGCTCGAGGACATGCTGGACGCGAATCGGATGATCCTCACCGGCATGACCACGCGCGTGGAGAGCAAGCAACTCGAGGACTCGGAGATCCACGGTCACGTCCAGCTCGACGACAGCGTCGTCGTCAAGCGGAGCGTGCTGCGCGGGCCCTGCATCATCGGCGCCGGCGCGCGCATCATCGATTCGTACGTGGGTCCGTTCACGAGCATCGGGCCCGGCACGGTCCTCGAGGCGAGCGAGATCGAAAACAGCATCGTTCTCGAGAACAGCACCGTGCGCAACATCGGAAGCCGGATCGGCAACAGCCTGATCGGCAAGAACGTCACCATCAGCAAGAGCGGCAAACCGCCGCGCTCGTACAGCTTCATGGTGGGCGACAACAGCGAGATCATCGTCCTGTGAGGTGTCGGTCATGGACATCGAAAACATCGATTTGAAGGCGCTCATCCTTTCACGCAAGGGCCTCATCGCCGAGGTCGCGGAGCGGGAAGCGGAGCACATCCGCACCATCGCGCGTATCATGGCGAAGTGCCTCGGGGGCGGGGGAACGGTTTACGCCTGCGGAAACGGGGGCAGCGCCTCGCAGGCCGAGCATTTTTCGGCCGAGCTGGTGGGGCGGTTCAACCGCGACCGTCGCTCTCTGCCCGTGTACTCGCTCTCGGAGAACGGCGCCGTGCTGAGTTCTCTGGCCAACGACTACACGTTCGAGCACGTCTTCTCTCACCAGATCGAGGGAGTCGGGAGGGCCGGCGATTGTCTTCTGGCGCTCTCCACGAGCGGGAATTCCGAAAACATCGTGCGGGGCTGCCGCGCGGCCAAGGCCAAAGGGCTCCATGTGTTTGCGCTCACCGGCGAGAGCGGCGGTCGCGTCTTGCCCGAGTGCGATATCGCCGTCAAGATCCCCGACACGAACACGGCCCGGATCCAGGAGATGCACCTCGTTGTGATCCATCTGCTGTGCCAGCTGGTCGAATCCGC
>JBGSIK010000280.1:0-12879 GCA_041742575.1 Candidatus Krumholzibacteriia bacterium | reverse complement strand
GGCGATGATGGCAGTGCCGTAGGCGGGATCGTTCAGGGCACGCACGAAATCCGGCTGCCCTCCGACGCCGCTGTAGTAACGCCGCGCGTCGACGTAATCCGCCCACACGTTTCCGAAGAGATCCACGCCGATCGCAGTGTTCACGGCGACGAAGGGGCTGTTCCGGCGGATGGTCTCGGCCGAGTTGGTGTAGGCGCAAGAGCGCATCTGCACGCTCGCGCGCATGTGAACGAAATCATAGAGCTCGCGCGATCCCATGATGAGGCTCGTGGTGCTGTAGCCGAAGTCCCACTTCTTACGGCTGTTGGTGACGATGCCGAGTTTCTGCAGCTCCATGAGGCCGTTGCTGTAGAGCTCGGTCTGGATGCCGAGGTCCCTGCACCCGGCGTCCCTGATGGTGGCAACCACCGCGTTGGTGATCTTGCCGATGCCGACTTGCAGGGTGGAACCGTCGCGAACGAAATGTTCCGTGACGAGCTCGCCGATGCGCCGTTCCTTCGCAGGTATGCGCCCGAAGTCCGGAGCAGGCATATCGTAGACCGGCTTCACGCCGCTGTCCTCCACCAGATAGTCGATCGAGCTCGCATCGACGATGCTCTGCCCCTGAGTGAACGGCATGCTCTGATCCAGCTCCGCGATGACGACGCTCGCGTGGTCGATCGCGGCGTGCAGCGCTTCCACCGAAAGTCCCAGGCTGTACTCGCCCGTGTGTTCGAACCGGCTCACCTTGATGATCGCCAGATCGGGCTCGTACTCGCGGCCGTGCCCGATCAAGCTCTCGATGTCCGCCAGCGTGCACGGGAGGTAAAACGCCCGGCCTTCGTTGGCGGCCTTCCGCACGTCGCCGATGGAGAAAATCGAGTAGGTGAGCACGCGGTCTTGTAACCCCTCCCGCACGTACGGCACGGGACCCTGCAACAGCAGGTGCACCATCTTGAGGAACGGCAGCCGCGGCCTCTGGGACTCGATGCCGCGAGTGAGCGCCTCGAGCGAGGCAGTGGGCGTGGCCGCATTGGAGCCCACGTAGCAGGTGATCGTCTCCCTATCGGCAAACTCCTCCGACACCACATTGGGGATGTCTTCCAAGGTGATGACGCGGGGTTGGGCACGCATGTTCGAGTCCTATCGCTTCTTCCTGGCTTGGCCGCTGAGCGATCGAAACAGCTCGTAGGCTTCTTCCGGCCTGGCGGCTTCGTGCACGACCTTTCCCACGGCTTGTATCATCGCCGCCGGGGATTTCGACTGGAAGATGTTCCGGCCCATGTCCACGCCGGAAGCGCCCTGCCGCACGGCGTTGTACGCCATCTTCAAAGCGTCGAGCTCCGGCATCTTCTTGCCCCCGGCGATCACGATGGGAACGGGGCAGGCGGCGGTCACGGTCTCGAAATCCTCATCGACGTAGTAGGTCTTCACGTACGAGGCTCCGAGTTCGGCGCACATGCGGGTCGCGAGCCGCATGTACTTGGCGTCGCGCGCCATGTCCTTCCCCACGGCGGTGACACCCAGGACGGGGACACCGTAGCGGTTGCCGGCGTCCACGAGTCGCGTCATGTTGTGGATCGACTGGGTCTCGTACTCGCCGCCGACGAACACCTGGACGGCAACGGCAGCGGCATTGAGGCGAATGGCGTCCTCCATGTCGACCGCGATTTCCTCGTTGGACAGCTCTTTGAGAATGCTGGGGCCGCCGCTCGCCCGCAGCACGACTCCCTTGGTGAACGTGGGCGGCATGATCGAACGCAGAATGCCGCGCGTGCACATGAGCGTGTCGGCGTACGGCAGGAGCGGCACGATGGTGAGATCGATGCGTTCGAGGCCCGACGTGGGCCCGAGGAAGTAGCCGTGATCCACGGCCAGCATCACGGTCCGCCCGGTCTCGGGGCTGAAGATCTTGGAGAGCCGGTTCTTCATCCCCCAGTCGAGCGAATTCGACCCCTTGAGGCCGAAGGCCCCGCTCTTCTGGGGAACATCGGTGTGGTAGTCCCGGGTTTCCCGGATATCGTCCTTGTCCGCCATGCGCGTGCTCCTTCCGTGATTATACGACCGGATGCCCGACAGTCTAACACAATCATCCGCAGGGCTCAACGGAGTGCGATCGTACGCATCGACTTCCGGACCGCGAATCTCGGTGCCGCGCGACGACAGGGCCTGTGGGCCGATCGAGAGCTCCGCGCTGAAAACCCGGAAAAAGTCTTCTTGCACGAAGGGGAGCTCTTGTTGTAGACATTTCTGAAAACGCTCGCCGGGCGTTTTCGAGATTCGAGCCTCGAGGAGGTGATCGCGCGGCTGTATCTGTTACCTGCAGTTCGGTGAAGTAACTCTCAACCGGTTCGGTGACAAGGAGGATGAAATGAAGAAGTTCATGTTCGTGTCGATGGTCGCTGCTATGACGCTATTCGCCGCGGCACCGCTGTTCGCGGAGAAAATGATGGCTGGCGTCAAGGGCGGCGTCAGTATCGCCGACTTTACCGGCGACGATGCGGAAGGCTTCTCGTCCAAGATGGGTTTTGTGGGCGGCGGGTTCTTCTGCTACAACATCTCGGAAGTCTTCGGGATCCAGCCCGAGCTGCTTTACTCGATGAGGGGCGCAACCGAAGACGATGAGGAAGGCGAAATCGAGTCGACTCTCGATTACATAGAGATTCCGCTCCTCCTCATGGTCAATATCCCCACCGAGGGGAAGATTAAACCCATGCTCTACGCCGGTCCGACTTTCAGTTTCCTGATGTCCGCCGAAGTCGAAAGCATCGACGTCAAGGATTACGTCAAGTCAACGGACATCGGGATCCTCGCGGGCGCAGGCATCGGTTACAAGATGACGAGCGGGCTGCTGTTCATCGAGGGACGCTACGAGGTCGGCTTCAGCAGCGCTTTTGACCTGAGCGACGAACAGCTGGAAGAGTGGGAATTGACAGAGAATCCGGACGCTAAGAACAGCGTCATTTCGGTCATGCTCGGTTACGGATTCTCCTTCTAGACACGATTCGCGTTCGACGTGCTTTTTGGGCGCGGGCGGCGGTTGCCGCGCGCGCTCTTTCTTTGGCCACCGGAGGACAACGTGAGCAGAGAGGTGACCCCTGGTCGGTCCAATCACCGCGTCGGAGCCAGGAGGCGGCGTGTCACGGGTTTCTCCGCTCCCGGTCCTCGCGCGTATCTATGTCGTAGCGCGCTGCGGAGGTCGCGTCGAGACTACCGCTCCGCGGTCATCACGATGCCCTAACGGTCCACGAGGGATCGAAGCTCAGAGTCCGTGAGCTCGGTCTTACCCTCGTCGGAGACCTCGACCGCCGTGCCACTCATCATGAAGATCACGTTGTCCCCCATGGCGTAGTACTTCCCCACTTCGGGCGCTGCTTCCAAGAGACCGAAGTACGCGTTGGAGTAACGCTTCACTTTCAACCTCTCGGGGTCGCCCTCGAACTCGCTATCCACCCAGAGACCGTCCTTGTTGTAGAAGGTCCTGGCACCGGCCTGGACGATCTGCGTGATCTCGTGTTCGACACCCTTTTCGTCTTTGTATGCGTCGAGGGCCCGCGGCGCCTTGCTCACCATGTCCGCCGCTTGCGACCGATGGACCGCCACTCCTCCCACTTCGATCTTGGCCGACTCTTTCAGGCGCTCCTCCGCCGGGGCGGCGAGCTCGCGGGCCGTCAACCGGTAGTCGGCGTCCACGAGGAACGACGTGTACTCCGTAATGATTCCGTATTTCTTGGAAAGCCTCACGACTTCGCTCACGAGCTCCTTGTTCTCGCCGTGAAGCCGCAACTGGTCGATGAGGTAGCCGATCTTCCTCGTCGCCCAAAGCTTCGGGATGAAATCATTCCCTCGGCCACCGGAGAAGTCCACATCGAATCCGACTTTCCGCTCGCCGCCGCGACTCCGGCCGGCGAGTGTGGCGCGGGCACGCCCTTCCCCCTCGTACCTACCCAGGACGAGTATCTGCGAGCCCTTGAACACATCGGGAAGCTCCTTAGGGTAGAGTTCATACGCCTTCACACCTTCGAAGGTCAGCTCGAGCTGTGTCAGTATCGGGTGCGACACTTTGGTGAAAAAGTGGGAGACCTTGACCTCGATGTCCTCGGACGGATGGACGTACTCCGAAACCCCATGATGGTCGCCGGCGAGGCGGTCGAGGAGGCGCGTGTTCACGTCGTATCCGACACCGAACACGAAGAGCCTCGTCTTCGAGCGGTTCGCCTCTTCGGCGTTGGCGAGGATCCTCTGGACGTCGGTCTCCCCGACCGTGGGAAGCCCGTCGGTGAGAAAAATGACGAAAGACGTTCTCTCCGACCGCGCGATCTGATCGAGCCCGGTGAGGAGGGCATCGTTGATGTTCGTGCCACCTTCCGCACCACACCCCTCGACGAAGGAAAGCGCCTCACCAATGTTTCGCCTATCGGCTGCAACCAGCGCCGGTTTGAACGGCCGGGCCTGGTCGTCGAAGTCGATCACATTGAAACGGTCGCCTTCCGCAAGACCGTTGAGGCAGAACGAGAGTGCGCCCTTGGCCTGAATGATCTTCTCTCCCTGCATGCTCCCGGATGTATCCAGGATGAAGAGAATGTCCTTCGCCGACGCCCTGCTCGCGTCGAGTCCGAAGCGCGGCGATATCATGGCGAGGAAGTACCCCTCGTGATCCTCGTCTTCGAAGGTAATGAGATCGACACCGATGTCGTCGTCGGACACCGTGTAGTAGAGAAGAAAATCCTTGTCCGGCCTCGTGCCTTCTTCCGTGTAGGTCACCACCGCACGGCTGTCGCCGTCCCGCTCGACGCGGATGTCGTGCGACGGCGAGTAGACGCTCATGATGGGCGTCTTCGATTCGATTCTCACCCTGAGTTCCACGCTCTCCAATGGATCGCGCGAGAACTTCTCCGTGCCCAGCGTATACCGGTAGCCGCACGTCGCGGCGTCTCTCCGCAGCATCTCGGAGTAGTGGAGCTTGATCCGCGCCTCGCCGTGCGCGGGGATCGGGTAGACCGAAGCCTGGAACATGCCGTCCCCGAAATATTCGAGAAGCGCCGGATCCTTCCGCCTTCTCACGATCTCCTCGTAGATGCGGCGCGCTTCGACTTTGTCCAGGATCTTCCCGCCGATCTCCTCGTTGCCGACGAACATGGAGAAGTTGGAGATCGCCGCCTGCGCCGACATCGGGAAGATGTACGTGCCTTCGATGTCGCGATGGTGGTGGTTCACAAAGACCTGATCGACCGTCGTTCGCGCCACCTGGTTTGCGATTTCGACGTTCACACGGTGGTACCTGACCGAGAGATTCGGGGGAACCTCCACGTCGGGTGGAATCGGCTTTGGAATGATGAAACCGTCGGCCCAGGCGATACCGGCGATGGCGACGGCGAAGATCGTGCTTAGAATAATCGCTCTCTTCATGGTCTTACTCCTTGGGTAACGAACCTCGTACTTGACCGTACAGCGCGATCGCTACCCCTGGTACTGGCCACGAAGGAGGATTATTCCCTCGGGAGATTACTTTTTTTGCAGGCTCTGAATTTCCGCCAGCTTGGCGGCAAGAAAGTCTCTTACAGCAGGGCTTTTTGCACGATCGAGATAGGTGTGGATCACACGCGCACCTTCCGAGGCGACGCCCTCGTCCCGCGTTTGTCTGGCGAGCAGACAATACGCGGAAGCGACCTGCTGGTACCCTTCGCTTGCGAGTGAATCCGAAGGGTTTTTCTCGATATGGGTCGTCCACGCGACGATGAGGTTCCTCAACTCATCTTCTCTCATTAACGTGTCCTGGTCGGTGATCTCGTGGAGAGTCACTCCGCCGACGGCGTAGGATCGAACCACCGGCGCGCTCCTGGCGCCCGCGCGAACCGTGGGCGGCGCCTGGGCCTTGGGCTGTTCGACGGTCTTCTGGGAGAGGCTCACGGTCTGAGTTGGTTGTGGTGCCGCCGGTTGGATGCGGGCGAGTTTCTCGGACTCCGTCGTCGCCTCTCTCCGATCTTCTTCGCCAGCTGTCTCATTTGTTTTTAGAATCTCTGTCCGATCGGCAGCCTTGCTCAGAGACTCGCCAGCTTTCTCGGCATCCTTCCCCCCCGCCGGTTGCGCCGGTGCTTGCGGGAGTGCGGCGATCTTGTCGCTCTCCATCTTTTCGGCCGCCGCTTTCGCAGTCTCATTTGCATCCGAAGGGCGAGAGACCTCTTCCTTCGCTGCGACTTGCGGGGTTTCGGCTTCGGTCCCTCTCAGCGCACGACCGCTGATTTCGGTCACTTCATCGGCCGTTATCTCCGTGGGCTTGACTTCTCCCTTCTTCTGCGCCGCTTGACGCTGAACGCTCTCGTCGTCCTTCTGTGCCACGGGACCTTGCGGTCTTTCAACCGTTGTTGGAACCTTTGATGGAAGAGCGGGGCCTCCCTGGCGGTTGATGTAGAGCACGCCCGCGGTAAACGCGAGCGCCATCGACGCCAATCCTGCGGCGAACCTCAGCCTGCGACCGGGTGTGGGAGCAATCAACTCCACCAACCGCTTCAGACGAGAGTCCGCCGGCCGCTCTGTTCTCGCATCGATCGTTTCCATAACACGACTGGAAAATGTGTCCCAGTATCCCGCACGCGGCTCCGTGGTTTTCGCCGCCCGCGCGCTCTTCTGTGCCGACTCCAGCGCCGCGACTTTCTCGGCGCACCGCCGGCACGTCGATAGATGCTCACGCAGCGCTCGTTCGCCTCTCTCGTCCAGTTCCCCATCGAGGTAGAGGGAGATGGACTTATCGAACTTCTTGCATGACACGTCGCTCACCTCTCACTTTCCCCGAGAACATCGAGCATTTTCTTCCGCGCCCGGGAAAGACGGGACATCACTGTGCCCACCGATATATCGAGCGTCCTCGCGATGTCCTCATAGCTCATGTCTTCGTACACCCTCAGGACCAATACCGCCTTGTATTTCGGCGAGAGCGCATCGATCGCCGATTCGATCTTCGTCGTCGTTTCCCGCGACACCAAGACGTCGTGCGGGTCGGGTCCGCGGGCCTCTCTTTCCAGCGGATCCGTCTCGTCGCCCATCCTGCTCTCCGAGACGAGGGACCTGCGGCTTTTCAAGTGGTCGACGCTGAGGTTCATGCATATCTTGTAAAGCCACGTGTAGAACTTGCGCCCGATCGTGAATGAGCCGAAGGCGAAGTACGCTCGGACGAAAGTCTCTTGCGCGATATCGTCCGCGGCGTCGTGATCCCTCGCCATGCGCAACGCCAAAAAGTAGACTTTTCTTTGGTACCGCTTTACCAGGAGGTCGTACGAATGACGATCACCCCCTTGGACCCGGCGGATCAGTTCGTCGTCGCTCTGTTCTTCGAAGGACTTCAGCTCTTCTGAGCGATCCATGAACGGCACCATTCACCTTGTGATACCGACCTAGCGCGAGATTATTCCCTCCCACTCCGGGGAGCAATGCGATTTCGCGCACTTGCCCCGCCGGGTCGCGTCGGCGCTCACCATTGAACCCCGACGAAAGACGGCGGGGCCACCGGAGACCTTGGCAACTGTCCATTCCCTGTCGCCTCTCCGGGCCCAGCCCCAGAGACGAAAAGCCCGGCTGCCGAGCGTCCTTTGCACTCAACAGCCGGGCTTCGAAGGACTAACGCCCGCTAAAAAGATCCGGCCTACTGAATCAACGTCATCTTGAGCGTCTTCTCATACCCCGGCGCCTGCAGCCGGTAGAAGTACACCCCCGAGGCCACGCCCCGGCCTTGGGTATCTCTCCCGTTCCACGTGACCGTCTTCTCTCCCGCAGTTTGTGGCTCGTCCACGAGCGTCCGGATGAGCTTGCCGCTCACGTCGTATATACGGAGCGTCACCTCTCCCCCACCCGCGGGCACATCGTAACGAATCGTCGTCGTGGGATTGAATGGGTTCGGCACGTTCGGATGGAGCCCCCAGGTCTGCGGAACGACCGGCCCTGTGGCCGCCGTCACCGTTCCCGCTGAGGCCGGATCGCTCTCGTTCCCGACGTAATCGAGCGCCGTGATCTTGTAGTACACACTCCAACCATCGTACTCCGGATCGTTCCAACTCGTCTCGGTCGTCGAATGCACGAGGTTCGAAGGCGATGGCACGAAGTCGGGATCAGTCGAGCGATAGACACGGAAATACTGGAAGTCGTCGTCCTCACT
The DNA here is from genome assembly GCA_041742575.1 of Candidatus Krumholzibacteriia bacterium. Lineage (GTDB taxonomy): Bacteria > Krumholzibacteriota > Krumholzibacteriia > WVZY01 > JAKEHA01 > JBGSIK01. The sequence continues at coordinate 4,751 of JBGSIK010000280.1, read as the reverse complement.
CTCATCCCATGCGAGCACGTTCCCACTCCCCGTGTTGTGCGCGACCGTAAATCCTGTCGGCACCCCCGGCGCAATATTGTCGAGCGAGTAGCCGCTGTCAGGGCCGCTTACGTACCAAATCGACGGCGTCGTCGTATGCGTGGTTGTCACGAACACTGCATAATTCGTCCCTGCGCCCGATGAATCGGCCGCAGTGGGGACGCGGGCAATGTAGGCGTCCTGTTGAAGCGCAGGCACCGACGCCACCCACTCCCATATGCCTGTGGGGAAAGAGGATGCGGCAAGACCCGGCCGGGACTGGATGTACACCCTGCCTTGGTGGGTGATTACGGGAAGGGGAATGAGCGATGGTACTTCGCCAGCCACGGATTCGTCAGGCTCGGAGGTTGACATCGCGCTCAAAGCCGCAATCAAAGCGGGATTGTCGACTCGCTGCCAGATCCCGTAATTCGAAATGGGGAATGTCGCCCCGTCCGGAAAATCTCGACTGGACCGTGTGAGATGCGCTCTCACCCACCCGCCCTGATCATCGGGCACATCGACAATAGAGTCGATCGACGCCGACTCATAGAGCCAATCGATCTCCACGTGGGTCACGCCGGGATTCACACCATGTGCCGCCCACGTGTGCGTCGAGCGCCACAGAAGATCGCTTCCTGGAATGGCGAACAGGTTCCAGGTCCCGTCGGCCGCGACCGCCTGCCAGTTCACACCACCATTCGCGCTCAGCTCCCAGGTGACCGAATTCGTTTGCGTTGTCACCAAGCGGCTTCTAAAGATCATGTCGGTTGACCCATCCACGGCAAGCGACTGGCCGATGTTACGCTCCGAGTCAACGTCGTTTTGGAACATCTGAATCACCTGGAGCCCGGATGTGTAGTCCGCCACATAGGCATAATCCTCCACAACACTGACGCCCTGTGCGTTGCCCGGCGTGTCGCAGGTTCCTAAGAGCGCAGGACTGGCCGGATTGCTGACATCAATCACCTGAAGCCCGGATGCGTAGTCCGCCACATAGGCGCAACCTCCAGAGACTGTGACGCCCCAAGAAAGGCCCGGCGTGTCGTAACTCCCCGTACGCGTGGGACTCGCCGGATTGCTGACATCAATCACCTGGAGCCCGGATCCCAAATCCGCCACATAGGCGTAGCCTTCAAAAATAACCACATCCTGAGCACTGCCCGGCGTGTTGTAACTCCCCACGAGCGTCGGGCTCCCCGGATTGCTGATGTCAATCACCTGAAGCCCCGTGGTCCCGTCCGCTACAAAAGCATAATCTCCATAAACAGCTACACCATAAGAAGAACCCGACGTGTTGTAAGCGCCCACTAACCCAGGATTCGCTGGATTGCTGATGTCGATCACGTGAAGCCCGAAAGCATCGTTCGCCACAAAGGCGTAGTTTCCCGATACAGCAACGTCATAAGCATCGCCCGGTGTGTCGTACGTCCCCACCAGCGTGTATTCAAACGGATAGAGTTTGAGCTCCCCAGCCACGATGTCCCACCAAGCCGTCGTGTTCACGGCGTCTTTGAACTGCGTCGTCGTGAATTCTTCGATGTACTTGTGTTGGATCGCAAGGCTGGGGAGAGCGGAGAAAAGAAGAATGCCAGGAACCACGGTTAAAACACCAAGGCCAACCGGTCCTTTCATGGCGGATCCTCCAGAGTGAATGCCGCAGAGTCTGTGTTTGGAAGTTATTTAATTATATCACATTTCGCCTCTCAGATACCGGCGAAATCCCCCGTGAGAATCCTCTGCTGCACGTGCGCGCCTTTCGAAATAATCAGCCCGGCTGCCGAGTGCTTGTCGCACTCAGCAACCGGGCTTTTATGAACGTACGCCGCTCGCGTGAAACGAGACGCGGACCTACTGAACCAACGTCATCTTGAGCGTCTTCTCATAGCCCGGCGCCTGCAGCCGGTAGAAGTACACTCCCGAGGCCGCGCTCCGGCCTTGGGTATCTCTCCCGTTCCATGTGACCGTCTTCTCGCCCGCAGTTTGTGGCTCGTCCACGAGGGTGCGCACCACGCGGCCGCTCACATCGTAGATGCGCAGCGTCACCGTGCCCCCACTGGCGGGAACATCGTAACGAATCGTCGTCGTGGGATTGAATGGATTCGGCACGTTGGGATGGAGCCCCCAGGTCTGCGGAACCACCGGCTCGGTCACCGCCGTCACCTCCTCCGGAGACGCCGGACCACTCTCGTTCCCGACGTGATCGACCGCTGTGATCTTGTAGTACACGTCCCAGCCGTCATAGTCCGGATCGGTCCATCTCGTCCCGGCTGTCTTTTCCACGAGCAGCGAGGGAGACGGAATGAAGTCCGGACGGTTCGAGCGATAGACGCGGAAATGCTGAAAGTCCTTATCCTCACACTCATCCCACGTGAGCTCGTTCCCGCTTCCCGTGTTGTAGGCAACCACAAATCCCGTCGGCACCGCGGGGGCGATGTTGTCGAGCGAGTAGCCGCTGTCGGGGTGGCTAACGTACCAGATCGAGGGCGTCGTGGTGTGCGCCGTGATCACGAGCACCGTGTAGTTCGCCCTTGACCCGGACGAGTCCTCCACAGTCGGCACGGATACCACGTAGGCGTCTTGCTGCGCCGCAAGCAACGTGTCCACCCGTTCCCACGTGCCCGGCGGGAAAGAAACGTCCGCGAGACCCGGCCGGGATTGAATGTACGTCCTCCCCTCATACGTGATAACAGGCATGCTCCCCAGCTCGGGCACGTCTCCCGCAGCTTCCGTCCCGGCCATCGCAGATGCCTGCCCGTGCAGGGCAGCGACGAGTGCAGCGCTATCCACCCGCCGCCATATCCCATAGCTGGCAATAGGCAGCGTTGTTTCATCCGCAAAATCCAGACCCGACCGCGTAAAATGCGTGCTCACCCACCCGCCCTGGTCTTCCGGAACATCGACAATCAAATCGATTGACCCTGCCTCGTAAAGCCAGTCGACCTCGAGCTGGGTCACGCTTGGGTTGACACCCGGCGCTGCCCACGTGTGCGTCGACCGCCACATGAGATCGGTTCCCGAAACGGTGAACTGGTTCCAGTTCCCATTCGGTGTCATCCCCTGCCAGCTGACACCCCCATCTGCACTCAGCTCCCACGTGACGGCGTTCGCCTGTGTCGTCACGACCCGGGCCCTGAGAATCTCGTCGTTCGATGCATCCACAGCAAGCGAACGGCCAATGTTGTTGTCCGGATCGATTTCGCTTTGGAAGACCTGGATCACCTGGAAGTTGGCTTCATAGTCCGCCACAAAAGCGTGGTCTCCCGAGACAGTGACGCCCACGGCATAGCCCGGCGTGTCGCAGGTTCCTACGAGCGTCGGAGTCGTGGGATCGCTGATATCAATCACCTGGAGACCGAAATTGGTACCCGCCACAAAGGCGCGGTCTCCCGAAACAACGACGTTAGCGGCCGAGCCCGGCGTGCCATATGTTCCAACGAGCACGGGAGTCGTGGGATTGCTGACATCGATCACCTGGAGACCGGCAACTTGATCCGCCACAAAGACGCGGCTTCCCGAGACAGCGACGCCCACGGCATAGCCCGGCGTGTCATATGTTCCAACGAGCACGGGAGTCGTGGGATCACTGACATCAATCACCTCGAGACCCGAAATCCAATCCGCCACCAGAACATGGTTTCCCGAGACGGCGAGGTCGGTGGCCGTGCTGGGCGTGTCGTAGGTTCCGACGAGCGTCGGAGTCGTAGGGTCGCCGATATCGATCACCTGGAGCCCGGCTTCGGCATCCGCCACAAAGGCGTGGTCTCCCGAGACCGCAACGGCGAGAGCATAGTCCGGCGTGTCGCAGGTCCCCACCGGCGTGGGAGTCGCGGGGTCGCTGATATCGATCACCTTGAGCCCGAAATCACCGTTCGCCACGAAGGCAAGGTCTCCCGAGATCGTGACATCCCAGGGAATGGCTGGCATGGTGTAGGTTCCAACGAGCTCGGGACTGGTGGGATCGCTGATATCCATCGTCAACAGCCCGTGCCAGCTATTCGTCACAAAGGCGTGGTCCCCCGAGACGGCGACGCTATAGGCATAGCCCGGCGTATATTGGGCTCCCACGAGCGCGGGAGCCGCAGGATGGCTGACTCTGATCACCTGGAGACCGTAACCCCCATCCGCCACGAAGGCGCGGGCTCCAGAGACAGTGACGTACCTGGCAGAGCCAGGTGTGTCATATGTTCCCACGAACGTGGGAGCCGCGGGATTGCTGATATCGATCACCTGGAGCCCGGCATCATAATCCGCCACGAAGGCGTGGTCTCCCGAGACGGTGACGCCGTAGGCCATGCCCGGTGTGTCGTAGGCCCCTGCGAGCGTGGGAGCCGCGGGATTGCTGATATCGATCACCTGCAGACCGGAACCAAAATCACCCACATAGGCGTGGTCTCCCGAGACCGTGACGCTATAGGCTGCCCCCGGGGTGTTGTAGGTTCCCACGAGCGCGGGATTGGTGGGATCGCTGATGTCGATCACCTGGACGCCGGCGCTCCAATCCGCCACAAAGGCGTGGTTTCCCGAAACTGCGACGCCATAGGCACTCCCCGGCGTGTTGTAGGTCCCCGCCAGCGTGGGAGTCGTGGGATTGCTGATGTCGATCACTTGGAGCCCGTAACTGCCATCCGCCACAAAGACGTGGGTTCCCGATACATCGACGCCATTGGCATAGCCTGACGTGTTGTAGGTCCCCACGAGAGTGGGAGTTGTCGGATTGCTGATATCGATCA